>QHVW01000159.1 GCA_003223675.1 Acidobacteriota bacterium | reverse complement strand
ATGAGCCAGTCCTGGAGCCGCTCGGCGTCCTCGTGGGCGACGCGCCGGCTGAACGGCTTGCCGGACTGGAGCCGGAGCTGCTTGATCAGTTGCGCCGGCTGGAAGGGGTCCACGGGGTGGTCGAAGACGATGGTGCTGAGGTTGGCGCGGGGACCGCTGAGGACGCGGTAGGTGACCACGGCCCGCCGGGTGACCGGGTTGGTCTCGACGGCGACGCGGACCCGCGCGCGGAAGTAGCCGTTGCGCTCGTACAGGTCCTTGAGGGCGTCGACGCCCTGCACCACCTTGTCCTCGGAGAGCGGCTGGGCCTCCTCCTGGGGGATGGCCCGCCGCAGGTCGTCCTTCGACAGGCCCAGCCGACCGGTGACGCGGACCTCCGACACCTGGGTCACGGCGCGGAAGACGATCACCACCACGACCCCGCCCCGCGCCGGATCTTCGCGCGTGTAGAGCTCGGTCTCGGCCGCCGTGCCGCTCGCCTGGAGGTTGCGCAGGGTGTGATGGATCTGCTCCTGGGTGAGGGGCTCGCCCACCTCGGCCTCGATCAGGCTGGCGAAGTCCTGGGACTCCGGAAGCGGAGCGTCGCTGCGGATCTCGATCTCGGTGACCTGCGGTCCGGTGTCCTCTCCCGGCTGCGGCGCGGCGTCCTGAGCTTGGAGCGCAGCCGCCAGCAGAACAATCGCGAGCCAGGATGCCATGCTCAGAAGCGCCGCTGCCACTGCGCGTCGATGGCGTAGGTGCCGTCCCCCACCTGGGTGAGCACCAGGATGAGGTTCTTGCGCATCTGCCATTCGACCTGGACGATGTACTGCTGGTTGGTCGTGGGCAGGGTCGAATAGGTGATGAAGACGTCCTTCGACAGCCGCTTGCCCACCGTGACGCCGAGGCCGGCGACCTGCTGCCCCGCCTGCACCACCGGGTCGATGCGGAAACGGTCGAAACGGAACAGGGTGCCGACCCGCTTGGAGAAGGCCCCGGCGGCCTGGCCGGCGAGGAACTCCCTGGCGATCTGGCTGGACGCGGTCTGCTGCTCCGCGGCCGTGGGGGGCTGGGCGAAGGGGCTCTCGGTGGGGCGCTGGCTGCCCGCGATCAGCGAGAAGATCTCCAGGTCGGCCAGGTTGGAGTCCGAGGCGAGATGGATGTCCGGGTGGTCCAGCGTGCCGCCGAGGTTGAGCGTGATGTTGAAGCCCTGGACCGTGGTCGTGGCCACCAGGTCGATCACGGGATCGATCCGGTTGGGGTTGTTGAAGGCGAGCGCTCCCCGCTGCACGTCATATTGGTTGTCGTTGTAGACGAGGGTGCCGCCCGGCTCGATCGTGACGCTGCCGGAGACGGCCGGCCGGGCCAGGGTGCCGTGGACGCCCAGATTGACGTCCCCCTGGAGGTTCGCGACGTTGTTGCGCACGCGCAGGGCGCCCGGCCCCTGGATGCCGATGAGGAGCTGGGTGGTGGTCTGGAAGGGGTCGGTGGCCGCCAGCTCGAGCCTCTGGCGCTGGAAGAGCCCCTGCACGAGCTCGATCAGGTCGACGTTGATGTCCTGCACGTAGAGCGACCGCTCGAGCTGCACATTGCCCCGGATCATCCTGCCGCCGTCGGCCGTCGACGCCAGCGTCAGATTGGCATTGCCGCGGTTGTTGAGAAACTCGGGGAACCGGATGCTGACGTCGGTGGCCCCGACGTTGACCGCATAGGAGAATCGCCGCCCTGGCCGCGGCAGGTCCACGTCGCCGGTGAAGACGAGCATGCCGTTGTTGCCCATGCGGGCCCGCACGCCCTCGATCGCGATCCGGTCCTGGTTGAACGACAGGAAGCCGTGGATGTCGTCGACCGACTGCGCGAGCTCCGGCACGATCATCCTGCCGCCCCGGATCTCCCCCTGGCCTCTCAGCACGGGGCTGCCCAGGGTGCCGCGCAGGGAGCCGAGGAGGTCGGCGGTCCCCTCGACCCGGTAGTCCGGAGGCAACACGAGCCCGAGCCAGGTGGCCGACAGGGTGCTCTGGAACCCCAGATCGAGCGGCACGTCCTTCGCGAAGCCCACCGTACCGTGGACGGTCAGCTCGTTCCCGGTGACGGGCTCGGCCAGATAGAAGGACTGGATGGTGGCGCGCTCGGGGGAGAGGTCCACCTCGACGGGCTCGCGGCTGGCCACCGTCCGCCCCTGGTACTGGAGCCGCAGGTCGGCCAGCCGGACACCGGCGTGGAAGGTGCCGGCGCCGAAGTCGGCCCCCAGGGTGGTGGTGCCCAGGAAGGAGCCGGTGAAATCCGGCAGCGGCTGGGGAGAGAGGGCGCGCGCCAGGGCGCCGAGCTGATCGCTGCGCAGGTCGACCGCCACGTCGGCCCCCCGGCGGTCGAGCCGGCCGTTCCCCTGGAACGCGGCGAGCCCGAGGAGCGATCCGCGCACCTCCACCCGCTGGCCGTCCCAGGTGGCCACGGCGGTCGTCTCCCCCTGCTGGCCGAGGGGGCGGCCCTGGAGCGTCAGGTCCCGCCCGCGGATCGACACCGTCGCCCGCGGCTGGCTCAGGGTGCCCGAGGCCGCGGCCTCCACGCTCATCGTGCCGGTGAAATCGCTGCCCAGGACCCGCCGGAACGGCTCGTCGCCCAGCGCCAGGGCCGGCGCGAGCAGGGTGAGATTCATGCCGCCGGTCGGCTGGTCGAAGGTCCCGTGCGCGAAGACGGTGCCCGCCGGGGTCTCCACCTGCCCCTGCTCGATGGTGAGGTGGCCGCCGTCGAAAGTCCCCACCGCGCGCACCTTCCCCAGCGGGTAGCCGTACGCCGTGACGTTCACCGCCGTGGCGTCGACGCGGCCGGTCAGCCGGTCGGGGAAACCCGCGAGGTCGACGCTCCCGGAGAGCTCACCCGCGAATTGCTTCGTCAGCTCCGGGCCCAGGAGGTAGGCGAGCCCAGAGGCCTGCCACTGCGCCGCCTCGATCGCCAGATTGAGCGGCTGGGAGGCGGTCTTCCGCCCCGCCTCCGGCAGGGGGACGCGGCCGGTCACCAGGAGGGCGCCGCCGTTGCGCGCCAGGTCGAGCCGCACGTTGTCGAGCGCCCGCGGGGTCAGGGTGAGGGAGCCGCGGACGGTGTCCGCCGCCGTCACCGGCGCCACCACGCTCTGGAGGTCGAGCATGAGCTGCAGCGAATATTCCTTGCGGGCGAATTGGAAGGTCCCCACGGCCGTGCCGCGCCCCGCCGTGGGGAGCCAGAAGGCCGGCGGCTCCCCGCGCTTCGGGGGGCCCAGGAGCACGGGCCCCAGCGGCCCCACGTCGCCGCTGGCCAGCCGGAAGTCGAATTGCCCGCTGCCGCGCTGGAGGTCGTAGGTGAAGCCGGAGGAGGTGACGTCCTGCCCCGGCGCCGTCAGATGGAGGGCATGGCCGGAGATCACCCCGCGGTCGAGGGCGATGGGCAGATCCCCCGCGACGGCCAACCCGGTCTCGCTGGTGCCGCGCAGGTGGAGGTCGGCCTTGCCGCTGCCGGCGAGCACGTGCTCGCTGTTGAAGCGGTACTCGAAGGTGCCGCTGGCACGGCCGGAGATGCCGCTCACCACGGGCAGCTCCTCGCCGGGAAACTGGTCGGCGAGGAGCTTGTGGATCGCGAGGTCGGCGAGGTCCAGATCGAGCGAGACGGGCACGCCCGGCCCCCTCTCCGCCGTGTCGACCGCGATCAGCCCCTTGAAGGACCCGTCCGCGTAGCGCGCCCGCTCCAGCCCCACGTCGACGCCGTCGGGGCCGCCGGTGAAGGAGGCGCGGATGTCCTGGATCACCCGGCCGAGGGCGGCGAAGCGCGGCGCGGTGGCCGTCCCCCGGTAGCTCCACCCGGCGGAGGTCCAGAGGAAGCGGGCGTCGCCGGCGAACGGCCCCTGGAGGGGCTCCGCCGTCCAGCCCAGCCGGTTGACCCAATGGGCCTGGCCGTCGGCGTGGAGATTCAGCTCCACCCGCCGGCTCTCCGACCGGTAGTCGACGAAGCCGTTGGCCCGGCCGGTGAGGTCCGGCCCGGCGAAGCGGACGTTGGCGATCTCGACCCGCCCCTTCTCGGGGCTCACGCTCCCCCGCGCCGACACGGTGACCGCGTAGGGCCTGGCGTGCGGCAGGGTGGCGACCACCTCCTGGGCGGTGGCCAGCAGGTCGATCCGGTTCCCCCCTTTGCCGCCCCGCTCGGCGCGGCCGATCCCCCGCGCCCAGACGGCCTTGGCGTCGAGACGGAAGGGCAGGTGGCGCTCGTTGAGCTGGAAGGTGCCGTCCTGGACCAGGATGTGCCCGATGCGCACGTCGAAGCCCCGCCGGCCGCCGCCGGAGCTGAAGCGGAATTCCGGCAGGTTGGTCGAGCCGTCGGGGTTGACCTGGAGATAGACCTGGGGGCGGAGGACCTCGATCTCCTCGATGTCGAGCCGGCTCTTGCCGAGCTCCTGGAGGGAGGCCCGCATCGCCACGTAGGGGAGGCGGGCGACCGGCGGATCGGTCGGCCGCGGGCCGGGGATGACCACGTCGCGCAGCTCGAACATGGGGGGAAAGAAGGAGTAGTCGACGCTCCCGATGCGGACGTCCCGGTTGAGGAAATGCGAGATGGGAGCGACCAGCCGCTCGCGGAGCTTCTCCCGCGCCAGACGGCTCTGGACGAAAAACCAGATGCTCGCGCCGAGGACGGCCAGCAGGAGGAGCCCCCAGAAGAAGGGGCGCACCAGCCAGCGCCGCACCCGTCCCGGCCGCTTGCGGGCCGGCTCCGCGGGCGCGGTCTCTTCTGGAGACGAGGGCGGCGGCGAGGGCTCCGGCGGCTCGCTCACTCGGGCGTCCCCCCGTCCCAGCCCGCGGCCGCGGACGGCACCCCTTCCGCCAGGCCGCCCCAGCGGAGCTTGCCGCGCAGGCTGTCGTAGAAGCCGCGCTCGCTCACCTTGACCAGCCGCACCTTGAATTCGCTGCGGGTGATGCTCACGGTGTCGCGGAAGCCGAGCGAGGTCCCCTCCTGGCCGTCGAGCGTCAGGTAGACCTCTTCACGCTGGGTCTCCAGCGTCACCTCGATCGGCCCGGCGTCGGGCACCACGATGGGGCGCAGCGACAGGGCGTGCGGGCAGATGGGGGTGAGCACGGCCACCGGCAGCAGCGGATTGAGCACCGGCCCGCCGGCCGACAGGTTGTAGGCGGTCGAGCCGGTGGGGGTCGAGATGATCAGGCCGTCGGCGCGGAAGCGGGCGATCAGGTGGCCGCCCACCCGCAGCGTCAGCTCGATGATGCGGGAGAGGGCGCTCTTGGTGACCACGGCGTCGTTGAGCACCCGGTAGACCGAGGGGGCGCCGCCGTTGCGCCGCAGCTCGACGTCGAACAGCGAGCGCTCCTCGATGGCGTACCGCCCCTCCAGCACCTCGACCAGGGTGGGGTAGAGCTCGCCGCGGTTGATCTCGGTCAGGAACCCGAGGTTGCCCAGGTTGACCCCCAGGATCGGCACCTCGCGCGCCACCGTCCGCGCCACCGACAGCAGGGTGCCGTCGCCGCCGAGCACCACCACCAGATCGTAGAGGTCCGCGGGGTCGAAGGCCGGCTCGCCGCGGATCCCCCGGGCCTGCAGGGTGGCCTCGTCGAGCTCCGCCTCCGCCCCCCGGCGGCGCAGCCACTCCGAGAGCTCGTGGGCCGTGTGGACGGCCTCGCGGCTCGCCGGCTTGGCGACGATGCCGACGCGGTGGATCATGGCCCGCCCCGCCGGAAGAGGGCGAAGGCCTCCCGGTTGCCGCCGGCCCCGGTCACCGGCGAATCGAAGACCCCCAGGGCGATGAGCCCGCGGGCCGCGATCCCCGCGGCGCACTCGTCGATCACCCGCCGGCGGACCGCCTCGTCGCGCAGGATCCCCCCCTTGCCCACGGCGCCGCGGCCGGCCTCGAACTGCGGCTTGATCATCGGCAGCAGATATCCGTCATGAGCCAGATGCGGCAGCAGGGCGGGGACGATCTTGAGCAGGGAGATGAAGGAGACGTCGATGGTGATCAGGTCGCACGGCTCGGGCAGGGCATCGGCGCCGAGGTTGCGGGCGTTGATCCGTTCCATCACCATCACCCGCGGGTCGGTGCGCAGCCGGTGATCGAGCTGGCCGTAGCCGACGTCCAGGGCGTAGACCCGCGCCGCCCCCCGCTGCAACAGGCAGTCGGTGAAGCCCCCGGTCGAGGCCCCCACGTCGAGGCAGATTTGAGCCGCGGGATCGAGGCCGAAATGATCGAGGGCGTGCGCCAGCTTGCGGCCCGCCCGCGACACGAACGGCTCCTTCGGCGCCAGCACCGCCACGCGCGACTCTCCCGAGACCGCGGTCCCCGGCTTGTCCACCCGTCGGCCCTCCACCTCGACCGTACCCGCCATGACGGCGCGGCGCGCCTGCTCCCGGCTGGGAAACAGACCGCGTTCCACCAGGAGCTGGTCGAGGCGCACGGCCGTCCGTCCTCTCTTGAGATCGTCGCTCCGCGTCAAAACGGCATGGTTCCCCAGGCGCAAGTCCCTTCCTGCCGCCGGGCGCTGCAACGGGTGTGCCCGCGGGACCCTATATATCACTGACCCGCCGGGGGTTGCGCCTCGTCCTCGGCGCCGCGCAGGCAGAACGGGAGCGCCAGCACGAAGAGGATGGGCCGCTGCACCTCGGCGTCCCCCCAGTTGTTCTCGAACAGGCCCGCCAGGTTGAAGGCGAGGAGGGCGAGCAGCACCCCCATGTAGAGGTCGGCCCGGGGCCCGCGGCGTCCTCCTTCGCGGACATACCCCCGCCAGGCGACGGCCGCCGCCACCACGGTCATCGCCAGGTAGGCGGCGAGGCTGGGGAGCCCCCGCTCGGCCGCGAGCTGCAGCAGGGTGTTGTGGAGGTGGGGGACCTCGTAGCGCGGCGCCGCGGGGGAGCGGTAGATGGGGTAGAACCGCTTCACCAGGTCGGGCCCCACGCCGAACACCGGGCGCTGCCGCACCATGGTGATCCCCGCCTCCAGCATGCACAGCCGGTCGTAGTTCGAGCTGTCGCGCAGGTCGACGATCGAGAGCATCCGGTGGAGGATGGGCACCGGCGCCAGGGCCACGAACAGCACCGCCGCCGGCAGATAGGCGAGCAGCAGGCGCGGGGCGCGGAAGGCGATCATCACGGTCAGCGACAGGGCGAGCGCCACCCAGGCGTTGCGCGTGTAGCTGCCGAGCAGCGCGGCGTTGATCACCCCCAGCGCCGCCCACCGCCAGGGGACCCGCCAGCGCGGGCTGTAGAGCAGCGCGGCGAGCAGCAGCAGGTCGCAGATCAGCAGGAAGCCGGAGAAGGTCATGTAGTGCGAGAAGGGGCCGCGGATCCGGCGGTCGATGTCGCCGTAGCCGAAGAGGAACTGCGAGAGCCCCTCGCAGGCGAGCAGGGCGGCGAGCCCGATCAGGGTGTCGAGGACCAGCCGCACCTGCCGCTCCCCGCGCACCAGGAAGGGGGCGGCGAGGAGCGTCGTCAGGACAAAGATCTCGGACAGGCCGCGCGTGCTGGCCCAGGGGTCCGGCGAGGCGAGGACCGAGCCCACCAGCAGCAGGAGGTAGACGCCCACAGGGATCGCCATCGGCGCCAGCACCCGCCACGGCACGGAGCGGCGGCGGGTCCAGGGGAGGGCGAGGACGGTCAGCCCGAGCAGGACGTTCGAGATGGCGATGCCGAAGATCGCCGCCAGGTGCGCGAGGTACAGCCAGAAGCCCGCGCGCTCGGCGCGGGTCTCGGAAGCCTCGAACAGGGGAGCCACGGCGGGGCGCGGCGGCGGGTCCGGCGGGACCCCTCAGCGCCCGACGGCGGAGGCGGGGAGCGCCTCCTCGATGAGCATGATCGGAATGTCGGAGACGATGGGATAGACCAAGCCGGAATCGGCGCAGTAGAGCCCCTGCTCCACCACCGGCTCCTCGTCCCGGAAGTGCTCGCGGTACTTCTCCACCAGGGGCCCGCGCACCTCGCGGGGAAGCTCGATCAGCTCCAGCTCCCCCTTGGACTTCGGACAGACCAGGATCTCCAGCAGCTCAGGGTCGACGGCCATGGCCGGGGAGGATAGCACACCCTCACAGCCGGTGGCGGTAGGTGAGGACCAGCGACTCGCTCCCCGGGTTGTGCGTGTAGATGCCGGCGTTCGAGAGGTGGAACAGCAGCAGGCCCACGCGGCCCCGGGGGGCGAGCGGATAGGAGAGCTCGATGCCGGAGCGGAACTCCACCGCCCCGCCGAGGTCGAAGCCGCCGCCGGCGTGGTACAGGCCGGGCGCGAACTGGATGCTCAGCTCCCAGGGCCTACCCAGGGGGATGTCGCAACGGAGACCGCCGTAGACGTAGAACGACCCCTGGTCGTTGACCATGAACCCGGCATCCGGCGTGAGGTCCGGCAGCCAGCCGGGGAACCAGGACAGCCGGAAGGGGGAGAGCTGCGCCTCGGCGCCGGCCTCGGCGCGGACGTCCGGATCGAAGATGTTGAAAGCCCCCGCGCTGACGCTGAAGGAATACGGCTCCACGGCATGGACGGGCCGGCCGGCGAGCAGGAAGGCCCCCAGGGCGAGGATGAAGAGAAGGATGGGTGCTCCGTTTGAGGGTCTCATCGCGCGCTGGGTATAGCACTGGAGGAGCCCCCGGCTCAAGAAGGCCCAGTCCCTGAAGATTCGATTAAGATGACCCATACCGTGGCCATCCCCGAGATCTCCGTCGTCATCCCGGTGTACAACGAGGAGGAGAGCCTCCCCCTGCTGGCGGCCGAGATCCACGGCGCCCTGCGGCCGCTCGGCCGCCCCTACGAGGTGATCTACGTGGACGACGGCAGCACGGACGGCACCCCCGGCGTCCTGCTGGAGCTCGCCCGCGAGGACCCCGCGACGCGGGTGATCCGCCAGCGGCGCAACTCGGGGCAGACGGCGGCCCTCGACGCCGGCTTCCGCTTCGCCCGCGGCGCGGTCGTGGTCACCCTCGACGCCGACCTGCAGAACGATCCGGCGGACATCCCGCGGCTCCTGGCGGCGATGGACGACGGCTATGACGTGGTGAGCGGCGTGCGCGCCCGCCGGCGGGACACCTGGGTGCGCAAGGCCTCCTCGCGCATCGCCAACGGGGTCCGCAACCGCCTCACCCACGACAAGGTCACGGACGTGGGCTGCACCCTGCGCGCCTGCCGCATCGAGCCCTTGCGCGGCATCCCCATGTTCACGGGCATGCACCGCTTCCTCCCCACCCTGCTCGCGATGGCGGGGGCGCGGAAGACCGAGATCCCGGTCAACCACCGGCCGCGGCTGCACGGCCAACCCAAATACAACATCAGCAACCGGCTCTGGCGGGCGCTGGCGGACCTCTTCGCCGTGCGCTGGATGCGGAAACGCTGGATCGACCGCCGGCTGTCCGAGGAGATCGACGTTTGGCACACCAGATCTGGATCGTCATCGGATTCATCGGCCAGGCCTTCTTCTTCGGCCGCTTCTTCGTCCAGTGGATCGCCTCCGAGCGCAGCAAGCGGAGCGTCGTCCCGCGGTCCTTCTGGTACCTGAGCCTGGGGGGCGGAGCCGTGCTGCTCGCCTACGCCATCCACCAGCGGGATCCCGTCTTCATCGTCGGGCAGGCCACCGGCTTCCTGATCTACACCCGAAACCTCTGGCTCATCCACCGTCCCACCCCCGCCGCGGATGCCGACTGAGATCAAGACCCGGCGGGGTCGACGAGACCGAGCCCGTCAAAGCTCAACCACCACCTGAGCTTCCCGCCGGTAAAGCTTGACAGGACCAGACGATCATTCTATTTTAAGCCATAGAAGCTCGACTATAGTTGTGCCCTCCCCTGTGTGCAGGAGGTCTTCATGAGAGTGCGGCGTACCGGTTTCGTGCTCACGGCGGTCCTTGTGGCCGGCTCCGTCTCCGCTTTCGCGGCGAGCCGCCCCCCCCACGGCCTCCATCTCGTCGGCGACCACTGGACGGCGTGGAATCCGCCGGCTCCGGCGGCCACCGACCAGGTCCACATCGTCGCCAAGGGCGATACGCTCTGGGGGCTTGCCGCCAAGTACTATGGCAACGCCTATCTCTGGCCGCAGATCTGGGAGAAGAACAAGTACATTCTCGACGCCCACTGGATCTACCCCGGCGATCCGCTGATCCTGGGGCTGAACGTGGCGCCGGCGCAGACCCTGTCGCAGAACGGCACGGCCGGCAGCGCCGGCCAGCCGGGCACGCCGGGGAATGCCGCCGCCGCGCCGGTCCCCGCGCCGCCGCCCAACGTCGAGTCCGCCGAGGCGGCCACCGGCTCGCCCGTGCCGCTCGGCGCCGAGACCGACATCTACTGCCAGGGGTTCGTGGGCGATCTCCAGGAGGAGTTCCCCTTCGCCGTCGTGGCCGCCGAGTCGGACGCGCTGTCGCTCGACAACTACGTGCGCGGCGCCACCGGCTGGAAGGTCGGCTCCTTCCGCAGCGGCAAGAACACGACCAAGATCGGCCTCATCGCGGGAGACATCGTCTACGTCGACGGCGGCCGGGAGCGGGGTCTCCAGCCCGGCACGCAGTTCACGGCCGTGCTGGCCGATCAGCCGGTGGTGCACCCGGTCACCAATCAGGTGGTCGGCCGCTACTACCGCTATGCCGGACGGGTCCGCATCCTCTCCGTGCAGGAGCACACCGCCATCGCCGAGATCGTGCAGACCTGCGATCCGCTGACCATCGGCGCCCTGCTCCAGCCCTTCGAGCCCGAGCCGGTGCCGCTCGGCCGCAGCACCCCCATGCGGCCGGTCAACTTCCCGACCACCCCGGAGAAGCTCGCCAACGCACCGTCGATCGTCTTCTCCCGCGACGACGTCCTCTCCCTGGGCGCGGACCACGTCGTGCACATCGACATCGGCGGCCAGGACACGACGCCGGGAGACATCTACACCATCTACCGCGAGAACCAGCCCGGCCTGCCGCCGATCGTCATGGGCGAGCTCGCGGTGCTCTCCGTCCACAAGCATTTCTCGGTCGCGAAGATCATCGAGTCCCGGTATCCGATCCGGCTCGGCGACCGGCTCGAGTTGAAGTAGCCCCAAGCCGTTTCCCGCACGGGCGCTTGGGGTCCCCAGACGCCTGTGCTAAGCTGTCCGCTTCGCGCTTGTTTCCGAGGTAGAGGCACTTGGCCGAACAAAATCTCAATGGACGCTTGTATCAGATCGTCGATGAGCTCGTATGCCGGGGCGTGACGCTGGAGCAGGCCCGGCGTGAGTTTGAACGGCAATTCATCGTCGCCTCCCTGAAGTCCAACCGGGGCAACTTCTGCCGTTCCGCGCGCTCGCTCGGCGTCCACCGCAACACGCTGCGCAACAAGGTCTCCGACCTCGGCATCGGGGCGGAGGACTACGACCTGCCCGGCCGGCGGCAGCCCCGCCGGAGGGGGAGACCGGTCAACGGCGCCGCCGTCCCCGAAGCCCCGACCTCCTGAGATCCCACCCGCCGGGGCGGGAGTTGGCATCGATTTCGCAGTAGATTCCGGGTCAGAATGCATCCGGTGCCCACCCCCGGCCGAGGCCGGGGTGTGCGCGTTTTCTGCAGTTTCATCATGCGGCCGTGAGCCCGTCCGCCTTTCCGGCGCCGGGCTCGCAGAGAGTAAGGGAGGACCATCGGCCGATGAAGCGACCTTTACGGCTCCGATCACCGCTGACCCTGTTGGCGGCAGCCCTCTTCCTGGCGCTCACCTTCGCATCCGCTCCTTCCGATCCCGCGCCTTCCGATCCCAACATGACACCCCCTCCCGCCGGGACGCGGGAGCTCGCGAGCTTCCTGGTCGCCGGCACCGGCACGGCCAGCGACGGGCGGTTCCACGCCCTCCGGCCCGTCGATCTGGCCGCCGCGGCCGCTTCCCTTCCCGAGCCTTCCAGGCTGTCGCTGCTCGCTCCGGGGGCGGACGACCTGGAGGCGCGGCGCCGCTTCCTGCACCGGTTGCCCTACGGCGCGGCCATCGCCGTCGCGGCCGAGCGCCATCATGTGGACGGGCTGCTGCTGGCCGCCATCGTGGAGGTGGAGTCCGACTTCTCGGCCCGCGCCGTCTCCTCCCAGGGCGCGATGGGGCTGATGCAGGTGATCCCCGACGTGGCCCAGGACTACGGCGTCACGGGGGACCTCCTCGATCCCTACGTGAACCTGGACGTGGGCAGCCGCTACGTGGGCGGCCTGCTCAAGGATTACAAGGGGGATCTCGAGATGGCGCTCGCCGCCTACAACGCCGGCCCCGGCGTGGTGGACCGCTACAAGGGGATTCCTCCCTATGCCGAGACCCGCGGCTTCGTGCGCGACGTGCTCGCCCAATACGCGGCTTACAACCGGAAGCTGGAGGCCCGTGGCGTCAAAGCGGCAGGCCTGACTGCCAGAGCGGCGTACCCTCACTCCCCCACCCGGCCGTCCCGTCCCCTCCCACCCTCCCTCACCAAGAGAGAAGGGCCGCAAGCCCTTTCCGCCAGGTAGAGCAAAAGCTACACATCCCCCTTCTCCCTCAGGAGAAGGGGTCAGGGGATGAGGTCGCGCGGAGGAGGCTCTACGATTTCGGGCCGGTCTTGTCGGGGATCTGGGCGGCGTCGTTCTCGCCGTCGTTCATCCCCTTCTTGAAGTTGCGGATCCCTTCACCGAGGCCCTTGCCGATCTGCGGGATCTTGTTGGCGCCGAAAAGCACGACGATGATCAGGAAGATGATGATGAGCTCAGGAACACCGAGGGAAGGCATAACGTTCTCCCGGGGCGCTGGTTCGACGCCCCACAAGGCCGCCTATGTGGCGGAGGCCAGTGTAGCAGATCAAGAGCACCCTGGCGTGGCCCAGACAGGGCTCCAGGCCTCCCGGAGGCGTGCCGCGATGGCACTTGCCTCCGGGATGCGGGAGAAGTGCTTCACGAAATGGGCCAGTGTCGGACCGATCAGCGGCAGGTGCCGGTCCGCTCCCAGGCGGGCGAATTTGGCGTACGTCCCCACCGCCTTCAGCGTGCGCTGGGCCGCCGCCCGATGATAGCGGACGCGGTCGGAGCTCGAGCCCGCGGCCACGGCGAGCAGCGCCTCCTCGACCTCGGCCGGCGGGAAGAGCGTGTCGTTGAGCAGCGAGGCTATATCGTAGAGTGGCGGCCCCAGGCGCAGGTCCTGATGGTCGAGCACGGCCAGACCGCCGTCCGGAAGCGGCATCAGGTTGCGCACCATGAAGTCGCGATGGCAGGGGACCGGCGGCTCGGCGCCGAGCGCCGCGCAGAGCGCGGCGAGCGCGGCGTGGAGGTCCGCCGCGAGGCCGGCGTCGCTCACCAGCCCCTGAGGCTCGAGATAAAGGTCCCACGTCTGCGCCAGCTCCCGACTGAGGAGCTCCTCGCCCAGCACCGGATTGAGCTCCGCCAGCCCGTCCACAGGCAGGCGCGCGATCCGTTCCGCGGTCTCCAGCGCGTGCTCGAAATAACCGGCGAGCTCGCTCCAGGGGCGCCCCCGGCCCCATTCTCCCAGCGTGCGGAGGCCGAGATCCTCGACCAGCATCCACCCCGCGCCACAGTCGCCGGCCAGCACGCGCGGCACCCGCACGCCGGCGCCGTCCAGGATCGCGGTCGTGCGCAGGAACCGCTCGCAGGCCGGCCGCACCTCCTCGGGATAGTTGGCGAGGATGGCGGTGGCGCCGTCGGCGAGCACGACGCGGAAGTAGCGGCGGGGGGAGACGTCCCCGGTGAGCGGCTGGATCTCGCGCGGGGGCGGCTCCAGGGTGAGCCAGGGCCGCGGCTCAATGGTCTTGGCAGCGAAAGGCCCGGACGCGATCGGCTGAGTCATCCATCCTTCTCCTGACCTGGGGCAAGATCTCGCACAGGAAGCGGTTAGAGTACCACGCTCAAACCCCCGGGGAATGGGGGGTTGGCACCATTTGTTGAACGCGGCGGAACGGTTTGACACCCTGGGGGGCGAAGGGGATAATCGCCTCGTCTCCGCGCCACGGAGCCGTTGGAGGGAACGAAGCTGGACGAACGGTTACATTCGATGCTGCGCGAATTGCGGCGCGCCCTCTCCGAAGCCATCTCGGAGTCTTCGGAGATCAACCGTACGCTGCGCAAGATCCGCGAGGAGGGGTACTCCCTCTATCTGCTCGTGGACTGCAAACGCGAGATCGAGGACCCCGAGGCGGTCCCGCTCACCGCGCCGCGCTGGCCCTCGTCGAGCGAGCCCACGTTCCAGATCGACGTCCGGGACCTGAGCTTCCTCAAGTCGATCGGCATCGACCCCACGCGGCGCCTGCGCCGCCGCAAGGTCACGAGCTGACGGCCTCCTCCCCGTGTCGCGCCGCTCCGAGCCTGGAGCGCCCATTGACTCCCAAGACGATCCCAAGCACCGAAATCCGACCGGCGGTAGATGCGCGTCCGGACCTGCTCGGCCTCTCCCGCGAGGCCCTCGCGGAGACGCTCGCGCCGGTGATCGACCGGCCGTTCCGCGCCAAGCAGATCTACCAGGCTCTCCACGAGCGGGCGGTGCGCGATGTCTCGGAGATCACCGAGCTCCCCCGCGAGCTGCGCGAGCGGCTGGACGAGCGGTTCCGCGTCGGCCTGCCGGACGTCGCCTCGCGCCACCTCTCGGCGGACGGCACCTGCAAATACCTCTTCCGGCTGCGCGACGGCGCCACCATCGAGGCGGTGGACATCCCGGACCGCGGCCGCCGCACCTTCTGCATCTCCAGCCAGGCCGGCTGCGCGCTGGCCTGCGCCTTCTGCGTCACCGGCTACTGGGGCGCGGGGCGCAACCTGACGGCGGGGGAGATCGTGGGCCAGGTGCTGGCCATCCGCGCCGACCGCGATCTGCCGATGGAAGGGCTGAACCTCGTGTTCATGGGGATGGGCGAGCCGCTGCTCAACCTGCCGAACGTCAAGGCGGCGCTGGACATCCTGACCGAGTGGATCTCCCCGCACCGGATCACCGTCTCCACCGTGGGCATCCTCCCCGGCCTCGCCGAGATGGCGCGCTGGGAACGGCGGCCGAACCTGGCGATCTCCCTCCACGCGCCGGACGACGAGAGCCGCGGCCGGATCATGCCGATCAACCGCACCTATCCGCTGGCCGAGCTGATGGCGGCGCTGAAGCGCTATCCGCTGGAGAAGGGGCGCAAGCTGACCTTCGAGTACATCCTGATCAGGGGCGTGAACGACTCCCTTCGCGACGCCGACCGGCTCTCGCGGCTCCTCTCCGGCCTGCGCGCCAAGGTCAACCTGATCCCGGTCAACCCCGACCCGGTCCTC
>QHVW01000862.1 GCA_003223675.1 Acidobacteriota bacterium | reverse complement strand
AGATCTTTCTGAAAGCCGTGGCCGCTCTGTTCCTGCTGATGCTCGCCATCTGGGCCATCCGCTCGGATTCCGGGCACGACGGCTACGTCAGCGCCGCGCCGCTGGCCGAGGGGGGTGATCCGGCCTGGCGGCGCTCCCCGGTGTGGGACGACGGCAGGGCGGAGGTCTGCGCCTATGAGGTCACCTGGGCCCACTACGGCCGCCGGTACGACGGCCGGGCCCTGCTCGTGCTGGTCAAGGAGCCCTGGGCCCCGGACCTCGACGTCAAGGCGGATTCGCCGCGGCCGGACGGCTTCGACGTGCTGAAGCTCAACCACGTGCGGGACGTCCCTACCGGCCTCTACACCTACCACCAGATGGCGAGCCTCTACACCCGCCGCGACTCGGGGGCGCTCCAGAAGCTCGCCACCGCCAGCTCCGAGGCCTGCGGCATCTCGACCGCCGAGATGGTGGAGGGGCGGCTCACCACCCACTCCTACTTCGACGGCCAGGGGGACCGCGCGGCGAGCTGGCCCACCAACGCCCTGCCCGAGGACGGCCTGCCCGCCTCCCTGCGCGACTACGTGACGGGCCGGACGCCGGCGTCGCTGGCGGTCTTCCCCTCGCTCCTCGCCGCCAGGCTCCCCGAGCTGAGGCCCGTGACCTACCGGGTGGAGAGGCGGGAAGTCCCCGCGGTCGACACCGCGGACGGCAAGGTGCCGGGCGTCGAGATCCGCCTGACCAGCGGACGGTCCGTGCTCGCCTACACCTTCGACCGCCAGGCGCCGTACCGCCTCCTCGGCTTCGAGCGCGAGGACGGCACGGCCTACCGCCTGTCCAGGTGCGAGCGCATCGCCTACTGGCAGATGAACAAACCGGGGGACGAAGCCTGGCTGCCGCGGAGCGCGCGGTGAGATTTTGCTGCTATCATGCTGCCGTCTACTAGCTCGTCGATGGACTACTCGAATATACCTCGCGACTCGCGCCGCGTTCCTCTGGAAACGCGCGTGCAGTTCAAGTTCGACCGCTTCGACGGTTTCATCAGCGAGTATTCGTCGAACATCTCGCCGGGCGGGCTGTTCCTCCGCACGCGGGCCCCCCAGCCCCCGGGCACGGTGCTCGACTTCGAGCTCCGGCTGGGCGACGGCTTCGAGCTGATCCGCGGCAGCGGCGAGGTCATCTGGAACCGCCTGGAGGACGAGGGGCCGGCGCGGCCGGCCGGCATGGGGCTCCGCTTCCTGGAGCTGAGCGAGGGGAGCAAGGAGCTCATCTACCGGATCGTCGACCAGCACGTCCTGCAGGGCGGCACGCCGTTCGACGTCACCCAGCGCCCCCCCGACCCCGTGCCGCTGTCGGCGCCTCCGCCGTCCTCGGCGCCCTGGCCCCGGCCGGCGCCGCTCACCTCCAAGGACGTCTTCGATCTGCCGCCGCCGCCCGCTGCGTCCCCGGCCGCCTCGTCGTGGCTGCCGTCGCTCGACGAGCATCCCGACCTCGGCGCCTCGCCGGCGGGAGAGCCCTTCCCCGATCTGATCTCGCAGACGCCGCCGGCCCCGGCTCCGGACGCGCCGCCGATGTTCGCCCCCACCTTCGGCCACGCCGCGGCGGCCTCGGCACGGCCCCCCCGCCGCATGCTCCCCTGGGTGTTGCTGGCGGCCGGCGTGCTCCTCGCGGCGGGGCTCTTCCTGCTGCGGGACCGCGTGATGGGCTGGGTGGGGCTCGGCGGCGGCGACGAGATCGCCCAGACGCCGCCGCCCCAGGCACGGCCGAAGAAGCCGCGCCGGGTTCTTCCTGGAGCGCCCGGCGCGCCCGCGGCGACTCCCGAGCCGTCGGCGGCCCCTCCGGCGGCCGCCACCCCGGCCTCTCCGGCCTCGCCGCCTCCTCTGGCCGCGGCGGGAGGACCGGCCCAGACCACCACCGCTCCTTCTGTCGCTCCGGCGGCCCCGGCGCCCGCGCCGAAGGCGCCGCCGGCCCCGGCGGCCGGCTCCTCTGAGGCTCCCAAGGCGCCGTTCCCGGCCGTGCCCGAGGATACCGGTCCGCCGCTCACGGCGCTCGAGAAGATCACCTTCGAGGTGGCCGGCGGAGGGACGGACGTGATCCTCTGGGGCAACGGAGCGATCCCGGCGTCCGTCTACACGCAGAGCCGGATCGACGGCAATCCGCCGCGCGAGCTGTTCCGGCTCTCCGGCCTCCGCCAGCCCTTCGGCAAGCCGCGCCTGGTCGTCGGCACTCCCGAGCTGCTGCAGATCCGGACCGGCTTCCATAGCGGGGCGCACGGGAACGAGGTCCACGTGGTGCTCGACCTGGCCAATCCGAGCGTCAAAGTCACCCAGGTCGAGCCCGGCCCCCAGCGGCTGCGCATCCACCTGCAACGGAAATAGCCGCCGCGCGGCACGCGGTGTAGTAAAATCCCTGGCCCTGAAACTCTTTGCTCTTGAAGCAGGTAGGACGAAGCACGCCTTGAAGTCGCTCGGGGATCGCTGATGGCGAACGTGGACCGCGTCAAGCGCCAGCTCCTGCGCGACCTGGTGCAGGAGAACGTCGACCTTGTCGAGGGCCGCCTCCCGCGGACCTTGCGCAAGGGACGTTACTGGCCCCTTGCCGTCCGCCTGCTGGCGGTGGCTGTGCTCTCGGTGGCCCTGCTGGGCTCCTCGCGGCTGATCGCCTTATGGTTGATCCCCCAGCAGACGGAGCCTCCCCATGCCGCTACGGCCCGGTCTCCCCGGGTCCCCGCGAAGGTGGCCGCCGTCTCCCTGCCCGAGACCCCCCTGCTGACCTCCGCCCCGCAGCCGGTCGACGCCGCGGTCTTCCCGCTCGCCGTCCACACGGTGGTCATCGACGCCGGGCACGGCGGCGGCAGCACGGGCACCCGTACCCCCCAAGGGACGCTGGAGAAGGATCTGACGCTCGACATCGCCCAGCGCCTCCAGCGGCTGCTGGTCCAGCAATCCTTCCAGGTGGTGATGACCCGCGACGCCGACCGCGACGTCTCGCTCAAGGAGCGGGGCGCCCTCGCCAACCGGATCGGGGCGGACATCTTCGTCTCCATCCACCTCAACTGGATCGAGAACCGGCGCTCGGGGGGGCTCGAGACCTACTACATGGGCCCCACGGACGATCCCTACCTGACCCGGCTCGCCGCCTCCGAGAACCGGGAGTCCGGCTACTCCCTGGCCGACATGCGGCGCCTGCTCGACCGCATCTACGCCGGCGTGCGGCAGGAGAAGTCGCGCAAGCTGGCCGAGACGGTGCAGGGCGCGCTCTTCCAGTCGCTGGGCAAGCTGAGCCCCGAGATCCAGAGCCGGGGGGTGAAGACCGCCCCGTTCATCGTCCTGCTCACCACCGACATGCCCGCCATCCTGGCCGAGGTCTCCTCCCTCTCCAATGAGGAGGAAGCCCGGCTGCTGACCAAACCCCTATACCGGCAGTACATCGCGGAGGCCCTCGCTAAGGGTATCCGCGCCTACGCAGGCGGCGCCGAGGAGACGACCCCCGAGGCGGTCGCGGCGGCGAGAAACACGGCTGCAAGAAAGGAATCGCGATGAGTGAGAAGAAAGAGGTCCTCCACGTGGGGATCGACCTGGGCACGTCGAGGAGCTCGATCTCGGCGTCCAACGGCCAGCGCCACGTGATCGAGAGCTACGTCGGCTGGCCGCTCGACATGGTGGCCAAGCGGGTGCTGAAGAAGCCCGTCCTGATCGGCCGCGAGGCCCTGGAGAACCGCTCCATGCTGGATCTCCACCGCCCCCTCGAGGAGGGGCTGATCAAGGACGGCTCCGAGAAGGACGAGGCGGCCGTGCGCGAGCTCCTGCGCCACCTCCTGGGGCTGGTCGGCGTCGATCCGGACAACCGCAACGGCATGCCGGTGCGCGCCGTGGTGGGGGTGCCGGCCGAGGCGCTGCGCGTCAACAAGCAGCAGGTGCGCAAGGCCCTCCAGAACGCCGTGGACAACCTGCTGATCGTCTCCGAGCCGTTCGCCGTCGCCTATGGGATCGAAGCGCTGCTCCACACCATGATCATCGACAGCGGCGCCGGCACCACCGACTTCTGCGTCATGAACGGCCGTCTCCCCACCGAGGAGGACCAGCGCACCCTGCCGCAGGCCGGCGACTTCATCGACGAGGCGCTGATGCGGCTGATCCGCGGCCGTTACCCGGAGGCGAAGTTCTCCATCCACATGGTGCGCGAGTGGAAGGAGGCCGGGAGCTTCGTGGGGCCGCCGAAGAACCCGGTGGTGGTCACGGCGCCGGTAAACGGCAAGCCGACCCAGCTCGACATCAGCCAGGAGATGCGCCAGGCGTGCGAGAGCATCCTGCCGCCCATGGTGGAGTCGATGCTCGACCTGCTCTCGCGGGTGCAGCCCGAGTTCCAGGAGAAGGTGCGCAACAACATCGTCCTCTCCGGCGGCACCGGCCTGATCCGCGGGCTCGGGCCCCGGCTGGAGGCTGAGCTGCAGGTGGTGGGCGGCGGCAAGGTGCGGGTCGTCAAGGACCCGATCTTCGTCGGCTCGGACGGCGGCCTGGCCATCGCTATCGACGCTCCGGACTCGGACTGGGAGCGGCTGTCGGCGTGACCCCTCACCCCCCGGCCCCCTCTCCCATGGAACGGGAGAGGGGGAGCTGGCCGAGCGCCCGCGCCACGGCGCCGGCGAGCGCGTAGGTCCCGAAGGCCCAGAGCGCGCCAAGAAGCACCGCGAGGAGAGCGCCCCCCCAGGGGGCGCCCGGAATATTCGCCAGCTCGCCGAGCTGCTTGCCGAGATCGTCCCCGCGCAGCAGGCTCCGCGTGGCGGGCGCCGTCCAGGGCGGCAGGCGGGTGACCAGGATCGACCCGATCTCATAGGCGTCCCCACCGAGCGAGAGGAACGGCGCCAGGGCGAAGGGGAGGGCGGCCCCGAACAGGATCTCCCGCCGGGCCGCGGCGGCCCGGCGCAGCGCCCAGACGCCGGGGAAGAGGGTCAGCAGGAACGGGCCGAGGTCCGTCGCGAGGTAGATGAGGTCGTTGCCGTGAGTCTCGAACCCCGAGAGGCGCCCCGCGTACCGGCTCGCCGGGACCACGAAAGGGAGCCACCGCGCCAGCAGCGCGCCGCCGTAGATCCGGTCGATCTCCAGCCGTGTGACCTCACCCCCGGTGGCCCGGCAGGCCGCCGCGTGCAGCAGCTCGTGCATGGGCACGTAGATCCACCAGCCCGCGAGCAGGCCCAGGGCGGCGAGGAGCAGCCCGCGGGCGCCGCGGTCCAGGCAACGATCGAGCCCGTTCAGGGTGTCCGTGAAAGGGGTGAGCAGAGGCCGGAGCACTGGACGCATGGCAGGGAGATGAGGATGATACGCGAGATGGGCTGCCGTGGTGCTGGCCCCGCCGGCGAATTGCCTGTACAATACCGGAAAATAAGAAGAGCTTGAATGTCTATGCACCCTGAGGAACGCCGTATTGCCGGTTTGTTACGGGAGCTCGTCGTCCAGAGCGGCGCTCCCCTGGAAGCTCTGGAGAAGCGTCTCGGCTGGGAGCCGGGGCGCCTCGTGAGCCTGCTCGAAGGCAGCCTGCGTCTGGGTGTCGAAGACGTCCTGGAGATCCTGCCCCTGCTGGAGACGACGCCCACCGAATTCTTCGCCTGGCTCTACGGCTTCGGCGCCAAGGACCCCGCGGCGGCGGGGGCGGAAGGCGAGCTCACGGCGGGGGCGGCCGACTCCGCGCTCCGGAAATCCCTGGACCGCCGCTTCGACCAGAGCCTGCGGGCGGTCAAGTCCGCGATCGCGCGGCGGATGCCAAGATCTACTGAGCGTCGACCGCCGGGTGGCGCAAGGGCTCGACGAGCGAGTGGAGCGTGCGTATGAGCTCCAGCGCCTGCTGCTCCTGATCGGCCACCTTCTGGATCTGCAGCAGGGCGGCGAGCGTCTCGAGCTTCACCCGCAGGGCGTGGAAGATCGGGACGGTGGTCAGCACCGTCCGCCTGACCTCCTCGACGAGACCCAGCTTCACGTACACGGTCGTGAGATCGAGGGAGACGAGAGCCACCTCATAGGCGAGCTTCTCTTCCAGGTATCCCTTGCGGGCCTTGACGAGAGCCGTCTCGGCGGCCCGGAGGTGGCCGAGGTCTCGCAGCAGAAGGCCCTCCTGCCAGATCATTCTCAGCAGGAACAACTGATCGTCGAGCTCCTTGTAGAGCTCGGTGGTTTCGGCGTAGAGCGCCAGCGCCTGATCCGGCCGGTCGAGGTCGATGTAGCACCGAATCAGGTTGTGGCAGGCGGTCACCAGGAGATGAGGATCCTTCTCATCGATCAGGGGGATCGCCTGGTTCAACGTACGGACTGCCCACGCGGCCTCGCCCGAGTAGAGGATGGCGATGGCCTTCTGGATCAAGGTGAAGGCGAAAGAGTGGTCGTTGCCGAGCTCCTGATAGATCTGGCCGGCCTCCTCGCACATTGCGATGGCATCTTCATAGCGCCCCTGGAAAATGGCGAGTGACGAGGTCCTTTCGAGCAGCCAGGCATGGAGAGCGGGATCGCCGGTCCCCTGTCGCCGGTGCTCCAGGGAGGCCGCGAGAGCTACCTCGGCCGCCCGCGGCTGACCGCAGATGCGCAGCGCGGTGCCGTACTGGCCCCAGGCCCGGGCTCGCAGGTCCGCGAGCTTGAGCTCGTTGCCGGCGGCGGAGGCGGAGCAACCCTCGACGGCGAGCCTGGCGAGCTGAGCGAGGCGCAGCATCTCGTCGGCGTTCCGGTAACGAAGCGAGTGACTGCGTTCGATCAGCGCGCGGATGACCGGGGGAGAGGTATAGATCCCCCCCGATTTCACTGTCCCGATCCGTGCGCCCTCTTCCAGAGCCTCGAGCTCGGCGAGGATCTGCTGGACAGGGATTTCCGTCGAGACCTGCTCGGGAGCCAGGAATGCCGAGACCGCCTTCTCGGCCGCGCCGAAGGCGCCGCTGTAGTCGTAGGATGCCGCTGCCGCGGGCATCGAGCCCCGGGAGACCTCCACCGCGGGCTGGAGCAGGCGAGCGATGCGCTGCCGGCTCCAACCCATGGCATCCAGGTGCTCCTGGCATACGGCGCACCCGCTCAGCAGATGGCGCAGCATCTGAGCTTTGGTGGCCGGGTGGCTCGACCGGGAGGCTCCCATCAGAAAGAGCTCAAAATCGTCCGTTTTTGGATGACCTTCAATCATGGCATACCTCCCGGGTGGCAAATCGACATCATGGAGCTCAAACAAGCTATAGGCACCAGGGGCTCGGCTTCCCCGTTGGATCGACGCACGACCCGCCGGCGGGCTGGGAGGTGGTGCCGTCCTTCTGGGTGACCGAGTGGCCGTGATGGCCGTGGGACCGCAGGCCGATGAGATCCTCCACCCAGTGGAGAGTGGCACCGAGCCAGCCGGTCTCGTGAGCTGGCGGAGCGCTCACGGTACGGGCACCGACGACCGGCGCCGTCAGCAGGGCGAGAAGGGCCGCAACGACGAGAACCAGGCAGACGCGCGGAATGCGGGTCATGACAATCATCTCCTCTCCAGCAAACGCGGATCCGGCTCAGGGTCCGACACCAGGAAACCGCGGAAATTACGGCACTCAAAAGATACTTCTCTAAATAAGCTGGTGTGCCACCCGGGGAAAACGTGACAACCATAGAGCACCGTAATTCGCGAAGGTTTCAACCCTGAAAGACCCGCCTGGACAGCCGGCAGGTGCGGCTGGGCTCTGCGGAGGGAGGCGGGGGGAAGAAGGTAGAGCGGCGCCGGCAGGCCGGAGGGGTACCGGCGTCGCTCCGAGGATCTCATTTGACCAGACCGTGCTTCGCGAACGGCTCGATCCGCGCGTTCAGGAAGCGGATGAGCTCCATTGCCTGCTGCTCCTGGTCCGCCACCTGCTGGAGCTGCAGGAGGGAGGCCAAGGCGTCCCGGTCCACGCCGAGAGCACGGAAGATCGGTACCGCGGCGGTGGCGGTGTGCCGGACGTCCTCAGGCGATCCCATCTTCAGATAGAGAGCCGCCAAGTCGAGCGATAGGACCGCAGCTTCGTAGGTGAGCCCGCGATCGAGGAATCCCTTGTGAGCTTCGAGGAGCCTCGATTCAGCCTGTTGCAGGTGGCCCATGTCACGCAGTAGCTGCCCCTCCTGCCACTCCGCGCGCAGCAGGATCAGCGGGTCGCTGAGCTCCTGGTAGAGGTTCTGCGTCTCGGCGTAAATGGACAGAGCCTGCTCAGGCTGAGACAGATCGATATAGCAGCGGACCAGGTTGTGGCATGCGACGAGAAGGAGATGGGGATTGCTCTCGCAATCGATGAGAGGGATCGCCTGGTTGATCAGGTCCACCGCGATCTCCGGCTGGCCAACCAGCACGTATGCATTGGCTTTGAGGATGAGAGCGGTCGCCAGCAAGTGGGAGTCTCCGAGCTCGCGGTAGATCTGGCCAGCGGCCTCGGCCGACTTGATCGCTTCCTCAAACCGCCGTTGATGGAGCTGCAACGAGACCTTCTGCTCAAGCAGGCGAGCCCGCAGAAGCGGATCGCCAGTACCCTTCTCACACTCCCGGGTGGCACGGGAGAGCGCCTCCTCTGCCTCCCTCAGGTGCCCGCAGATGCGCAGGGAGTTCCCGCGATATCCCCAGGCCCGCGCTCGGAGATCAGCCAGCCGAAGCTCGCCACCGAAGATCTCCGCCGTGCACGCCTCCGCTACGAGGATCGCCAGCCTGGTGAGATGGAGCATCCGCTCGGGATCTTGATAGCGGACGCTTTGGCAGTCATCGATAAGATACTGCACGAACTGAGGGCTCGCGAACCGCCTGTCCTCGACAACGCGGCGGAGCTGCTCCTCGCCAGGCAAAGACGCGATCTCGTTCCAAAGCTCTTCCACCGTGTCTTCCAAGGGCCGAGCCGACTCGAAAAACGCCGTCAGAGATTTATCGGCCTTGGCGAAGGCCGCGTCATAGTTGTACTGAGAGCCGCCCGGTAAGGGCTCCTGCTTGGAGCTCGCCAGATACAGCAGGCGCTCCAGTCGCTCGCTGTCCCAACCCATCTCGTTGAGCCTTTCCCGACAAACCGAACAGTCGCCAAGGAGGTGACGTACGATCTGCATGGCGCCCGCGGATCGAGACACTCCTTTCACAAAGCTGCGGAAATCATCAGAATCCGGATGCCTGCTAAACATTTCGTACCTCCCTAATCCCTGAACAAGAACAAATGGACTGGACAAACCCAGGAGCGGCGGGGAAGCGTCCGCTCCCGGGCGACAGCTCCTAGCCTCCCGTCCCACTGCAACCACAGCAACCATTGGGATCCAGGATCGATCCGCACATGGGACGAATCAAAAGCGAGCTGCTGGTTGTGGTCGAGGTCGTCTTCGTGCCAGGCTTCTGGGGCGTCGGCGCCGCTTGCGAGGTGCCGATCCTGAAGCCAGTGATCCAAGACAGAGTTGCTTCAATCCAGCTCCCAATAATTGAATTAGACGACTGAGGCTTGGCCAAGGTGCGGGCGTGCGCGGCCGGCACGGTGGCAGCCAACAGAACGAACGACAACACGAACACAAGGCAGATGCGGGGAATGCGGTACATAACTTCTCTCCTCTCAAATAGATACAACATTGGATTGCGGATCGGCCTGACGGTGTGCCACGCCGCCGCGTCATCTACTACTACTCAGCTCAGAACCGGTTCACTCCAATAAGTGTACCTCCAAAGTGGAACCGGGACACCATTGTAAAGTTCCTCGAAGCCGTAGAGCTCAGCGGGAGCCGAGCTCTTCCAGGAGCTTCCGTAGCGGGCGGAAGGCGGCTTTGGGGTCGCGGGCGCCGTCGATCTCGCTCATCGAAAGGAGTGGATCTGTCCGCGAGACCACTGGATCTGGGAGCGTGCGCGCTGACTCTGTCGCGGATTCCAGGAATTTCCAGACCGATGGGGATACCTTTCATGGCATGTTTCTTGTAGATTCGTACCCTGGAGGAATCCGATGCCGAGAGCCGCCACCCATCCGTCCGCCTTGGAATTCATCCCCGAGAGGCCCACCATCCCCAAGCTCTGGGAGGCCGCTCAAGGCTGCACCGCGTGCGATCTCTACAAGAAAGCCACACAGGCGGTGCTCGGCGTGGGGCCCAAGGGTGCGGCGGCCTTCTTCATCGGCGAGCAGCCGGGGGATCAGGAGGATCTGGCGGGCAAGCCGTTCGTGGGCCCCGCCGGCCGGGTGCTCGACGAGGCGCTGGTGGAGGCGGGGATCCCGCGCGAGGAGGTCTACGTCACCAACGCGGTCAAGCACTTCAAGTGGGAGCCGCGCGGCAAGAAGCGCATCCACGCCAGGCCGACGATGGGGGAGGTCAAGGCCTGCCGTCCCTGGCTGGAGACCGAGCTCGCGATCGTGAAGCCCCAAGTGATCGTCTGCCTGGGGGCGACCGCCGCGCAGTCGCTGATGGGCTCGAAGTTCAAGATCACCGTCGAGCGCGGCAAGCTCTTCGAGACCCCCTGGGCCCCCTGGCTCACCGCGACGTACCACCCCTCGGCCATCCTGCGGATGCCCGACGAGGAGGCGCGCCACGCGGCGCGGGCGCTGTTCGTGGCGGACCTGATCGGGGTGGCGCAGCGGCTGCGGGCGGTGGGGGCCGCCTAGGAGCGGAGCTCCCGCACGTCCACGACCTCCCCACCCGTGATCTGCACCAGCTCCTCCGGCGTCGTCCGGAACACCGCGTTGGGAGTCCCCGCGGCGGCCCAGATCTCCTCATATTGAAGAAGGTCCCTGTCAATCAGGACCCGCGGCCGGGTGGCGTGGCCCACGGGCGCGACGCCGCCGATGGGGAAGCCCGTCAGACGCTTCACGGTATCGGCATCCGGCCGGGTGGCGGGGGAGCCCAGGTGAGCAGCCAGCTTCTCCATCGAGACCCGGTTGGGTCCCGAGGCGATCACCAGGACGGGAGCCT
>QHVW01001020.1 GCA_003223675.1 Acidobacteriota bacterium | reverse complement strand
CCTCCAGATCTTTGATCTGCTGGGGATTCGGCGCCGGCTGGGCCGTCTTGGCGGCGGCGAGCGCCTTCTGAGCGTACGCCGCGGCGCCGGGGTCCTTCTTCTTGGCCAGCAGCATCGCCTTGGCGCGGAGGTTCGCGAAGTTCTCCTGCATCGCGAGCGAGGCGTCGAGCCAGCGCGAGGCGTCGTCGAGGCAGGTGTCGTTCTGGATGCAGTAGCTCGCCGCCTGATACGGCGTCTGCCAGCGGACGGCGTCCTTGAGCTTCGCCTGCACGAGGGCCGGCGTGTCCACCTCGATGGTGAAGGGGACCTGGAGCTTCTCCCAGGAGAGGACGACCTTGGTCGAGGTGTCGGTCACGTCCTCGAAGTCGAAGCCCATGCGCTCGCGGAACGGGGCCGGCTGCGGCTTGACCTGGACCCGCAGCGCGTCGTGCTCGGGCTTGTAGCTGAAGGCGCCCCACTCGTTGGCGTCCTTGCTGAAGACCACGGTCCAGTCCCCCGCCGCGGGGAACGTCTGCAGGCCGTAGACGCCGGCCGGCAGCTCGTGCCCCTCGATCTTGACCGGGGTGCTGAACTTGATGGTGGTGTTCTCGTTCGCCCCCGTGCGCCAGACCTCGCCGTAGGGGACGAGCTTGCCCCAGACCTCCCGCCCCTTCACGCCCGGGCGGCTGTACTTGATCGTGATGTCGGTGATCCCCACCGTCTGCGTCACCGACGCGTTGGGGCTCGGGCGGGGGAGGTCGATCTGCTGCGCGAGCGCGGCCCCCGCCGTGAGGACGAGCAGCAGGCCGGCGACGAGGCCGGCGCGGAATCGAAGGGTGCTCATTTTGACTCCTCCTTAGGAATCTCTCAAGAATCTGAAATCTACCAGAGTCGGCCGCTCAGCGCTCATAGCCGGCGTCTTCCAGCACCGGCTCGGCCTGCATCGCCTCGGCGCGGCGCCGCGATTCGCCGGCCTCCCGGCGCTCCCGCTCCTCGTCGCGCTCGGCGGGCATCTTCACCCACCCCTGAAGGTTGCGGTGGACCAGGTCGGCGATGACGCGGATGTGATCCGGCCGGTCGTTGAGCGCGGGGATGTAGCGGTAGCGCTCGCCGCCGGCGTGGAGGAAGATCTCGCGGTTCTGCTCGTCGATCTCCTCGATCGTCTCCAGGCAGTCGGCCGAGAAGCCGGGACAGACCACGTCGAGCTTGCGGATCCCGGACCTCGCCATCGCCGTGATGGTCTTGTCGGTGTAGGGCTTGAGCCACTCCTCCTTACCGAAGAGCGACTGGAAGGAGACCTGCCAGCGCTCCTTGGGCAGCGCCAGCTCGTCAGCGGTGAGGCGGGCGAGCTTGTGGCACTCGCAGAAGTAGGGATCGCCCGCCAGGAAGTAGCGCTTGGGGATGCCGTGGAAGGAGAACAGGAGCTTCTCAGCCTGCCCCTCCCGCTCCCAGACCTCCCGGATGCTCGCCGCCAGCGCCCGGATGTAGGCGGGGTCGTCGTGATAGTGATGGATGGTGCGGATCTCCGGCACCCATCGCCAGGTCATCAGCTCGGCGGCCACGGCGTCGATGGTCGAGCCGGTCGTCACCGCCGCGTACTGGGGGTAGAGCGGCAACACCAGGATGCGGCGGCACCCCTGGGCGGCAAGCTGGCGCAGTGCCGACCGGACCGAGGGGTTGCCGTAGCGCATGGCGACCGCGACGTGGATCGGCGTGCCGATCTCCCGCTTCAGCACTTCCTGGAGCGCCGCCGCTTGGCGGTTGGAGATG
>QHVW01001019.1:2193-4245 GCA_003223675.1 Acidobacteriota bacterium | reverse complement strand
AGGCCCCTCCCTTGGGCCCATTGCTTGCAGGTCTGGAGCCGGAACCAATCGAGCCTTTGCGCGGTTCGAACCCTCTGCACGGACTAGCCGATGGGATGAACCTGCTTGAACATAGGAAAGAGGAGGCAAAACGAACGGATACGACAGAGTCAGCCAGGAAGAGAGCAGACCGGCAGGATTTTCGGGATTTGGCTCCAGTTAAACCAGAGGAAGTTGATTCTCACCGTTCGGCATTTGCCATTATTCCCAATGTTCAAGATAATCTCCCATCTTCCTCGGAACCGATAGATAGAGGGTTTTCCAAGGCTAACATTTTTACTTTTATAATCATTTTAGGTATATTAGCAGCAATGGTGCGGGTGGGATTGCTGCGTCCTATATCAGTGGGGATTATGCTATTCTCAGGGTTTCTTTCACGGGGAGCGGCAAACGTTGCCGCCGATAAAGCCGGTCATCGCCGAATTGAATTAGGATCCTTTAAGGAAGCTTGCGGTGAAGTTCTGCCGCTTGGCGCTGGGCCGGTGATTGTTTTTTTGGTATGGTTGTTGTACAATTTACCTCCTCAAGCTGCTGAGGGCTGCTCTATTTTTGGAGCCATTTTGGGTTTGTTGTTAGGGTTCTACATACTGTTGCTTGTCTTCTCGTTAGTTGTAGGTGGTCTTCTTTATCTATTTATCCGTCTGTTTGGTTTAAGGCCCGTAATTTCTTTATCGACTTGGCTTATTTTCTCGATTTTCATAGGCGCAGCCTTTGCTGCGCCTTTTGTGGTTCAACTGGGGCAAGACCAACAGAAGTCGGCTCTGAGAAAGTAATACTTAAATAATCTGGTTGTAGAAGGAGTTGTGAGCAGCTTTTGCTGGAAGGGGTGAAAGGTCAGCAGAAAGTCGCCCCAAGGGGTTTAAAGCTCACACCGCGATGACACCATCCAAGGAGCACTCGGGTAGTTTTCGATTCCTGATTGGTAATTGGCCCATAGATCGTTTCTGCCTAAGCGACCTCCAGCGCGACAGTTTTCTTCCGCACGCCCGGGCCGGAGGAGGAACTGCGGAGGCTTAGGGCCGCCTGGATGATACAGTAGTGTTGGAAGGGGGTCGGCCCATGTTGCTCGACTATTTGAGCGCCGCCTTGGAGCGCGCAGCGTACGAGAAGATCCAGGATGAGGAACCGTACTACGGAGAGATTCCTGAGATCCAAGGGGTCTGGGCAACCGGCAGAACCTTGGAAGAATGCCGCCGCAAGTTGATGCAGGCCCTTGAAGACTGGGTCTTCTTCAGCATCTATCGGGGTGATCCGATCCCACCCCTGGGCGAAGTCGTCATCGAGCTGCCTCGTCCGGCATGAAGCGGCTCGCTCCTGTAAGCCGGCGCGAGCTGATTCAGCGCCTGCGCCAACTTGGATTCGAGGGGCCTTTCACGGGTGGTCGGCACGAATTCTTGGTTCGCGGAAGCGTGCGCCTGATCCTGCCCAATCCCCATCGGCAAGAAATCAGCACAGATCTCCTCGTTCGCATTCTCCGGCAGGCCGGCGTCAGCAGAGAGGATTGGATGTCCCTGAGCTAGGGCAGTCCTCACGATGCTCCGCGACGCCTTCCTCCCCGCGACCTTCCGCTCCCGCGAGCCGGTCTTCCGCGCCATTGAGCGACCGGGGATCCGCTACAGCGCGGCGCGGTGGACTCCCGAGGCCCTGGGCAAAGTCGTGGCGGCTCTCAAAGATGGAGAGGCGGCGCTGCGGGCGATTTCTGACGACGATCTGCTCGCTGCCTGGGGGGATACGGTTTCGACCTTCCTGCGTACCGTGTCGCTGGAGCGGCGGGCGCTCGATCCGCCGCTGGCCCGTCTCTGCGGGCTCTCCAAAGAAGGGCTCAGGGCCGGGCTCGAAGCGGTGCTCGGCGGCGTGCGGCGGGAGCCGGCGGCGGCGCTCCTGGCCCGGGCTCATCCCGCTCCGGTGGATTCGGGGCCGGTGCTGGCCGTCCTGGCCTCCAATCTCCCCGCTCTGGCGGTCCAGATCCTGCTCCCCGCGCTGCTGGTCCGGCGGCCGGTGCTGCTCAAGTCC
>QHVW01001019.1:0-2044 GCA_003223675.1 Acidobacteriota bacterium | reverse complement strand
GTGGGCTACGGACCGAAGACCAGCTTCGGAGTGGTCGGCGCCTCGGCGGACGTCCGGGTGGCGGCGGAGGGGCTGGCGCGCGACGTCGCGCTCTTCGATCAGCGGGGGTGCCTGTCGGTGGTGGCGGTCTATACGGCGGGCGACGCGGAGGAGCTGGCCGGGCGCCTGGAGACCGAGCTGCTCGACCTCGCTCGCCGCTGGCCTCCGGGGCCGCCGGTCCGGACCGATTCGGCGACGGTCCAGCACGTTCGCCTCGAAGCCGAGATGCGGGGGCTCTGGCAGTCCGATCTGGCGTTGCGGCAGGGGACGGTGATCGTCGAGCCCAAGCTGGCGCTCCTCCCCTCGCCAGGGCTGCGGACTGTGCGGGTCCATCCACTGGAAGATCTGAATCGTCTGCCGGAGATCCTGGCACGCTGGCGGGGCCGGCTGCAGGGGGCGGCGCTGGCGGGGGAGGAGGCGTGGGCGCTGGAGCCCCGGCTGTCGGACTTAGGGGTGTCCCGCTTCGCGGCGCCCGGCGAGCTGCAGTCGCCGGACGCCACCTGGCTCAACGGCGGGATCGATCCGCTGGCGGCGCTTACTTCCCCTTCCCCGTGGCGCCGTTGATCACCTTCGAGAGCGCCACCTCGGGGTTGTTCCAGGCCTCGCCCTCGATCCGGCCGGCCTGCACGCCATTGATGTAGACGATGGCGGTCGGAATCCCCTTGACGCCCAGCCGCTTGACTTCGGGGTCCTTCCAGCCGTCCGGCGGATTGTCGATCCCGTAGTACTCGAACTTGATGTTCGGGTTCTTCACCTCGTTCTCGACCCGCAGCATCAGCGGCACGTGCTGCCGGCAGTGAGGGCACCAGGAGCCGAAGACGACGTGCACGGTCACCGGTTTGCGGTCCGCCTTCAGCGCGGCGACCGCCGCGGCGTTGGGCATGTACCCCTGCGAGTTGCGGACGTACTCGGGGATGCTGGCCAGCAGCTCGGACCCCTTGCGCAGCCCCCGCAGGGCGGGCCGGGGGGTGAGGCTCACCTTCTTGCCCTGGTAGGTGAAGGTGGGGTTCGCGCCCTCGAGCTGGAACGGCCCGACCGGCGAGAGGACGGCGTCGGCCAGCAGGTCGACCGTGCCGTCCTTCTGCTTCGCGACCTTCATCAGGTTGACCGTCTCGACGTTGCCGGACCGCGGCGTCATCAGCACGGGCGAGGGGAGCGCCGAGGTGAGGATCAGGATGCCCGGGAGCTGGTCGTTCTTGTAGATCTCGGCCGCCGGCACCGGATTGCCGTTGACGACGAGGATGTACTCGCTGGTCGGCTGGAAGCCGCGCAGCGTAGCGTCCGACGGGACGCCCTGGGCGAGCGCGGCGGCGGCCAGCGAGGCGGCCGCGAGCAGGGCCAGGGTTGCGGATCTCATCTGCTTCATCGCGAAGACCTCATGGAGCTCTCTTGGCGGCGGACGCCTGGACGGCCGGCGGCAGCCCCTGGAAGGTTGTGGTCACCCGCCCGTCCTTGACCGCGAAGGACCGGGGCAGGCGGCGGTAGAGCGGGCGCAACAGCTCGGGCGGCGCCTCGCGGATCTGGAACCGGGGCCCCCACTGCCAGAAGAAGGCCCCTTGGTGAGCGCGGGGTCGTCGAGCTTCGCCATCACGACCAGATTCTCCCCTTGCCGCAGCTCGGGGATGACCCCGTCGAGGCAGACCCGCTGGGCCCCTTCGCCCACGCAGGTCTTGCCGACCTCGACGCCGGGGCGCAGTCGCGTCGCCAGGTTGTCCAGCGGCAGCTCGGGGGCCTTCCAGGCGAGGATCAGCACCGCCAGCGTGCCGATCACGGCGACGGTGGTGCGTTTCGGGGGGATCAGCGGTGGCCGGCGCTCGCGCCCCACCCAGGCGAGGAGCAGCGCCGGCACGAGCAGGGCCAGATCCTCCCAGAAGGCCTGCGCGGGCGTCCGCTGCACGAGGTTGCCGAAGCAGCCGCACGACTCGGCGGCGTTGCGCTGGCCGTGCTCGGCCAGCCACCAGGCGCGGCCGGTGAGCGAGAGGAAGAAGGCGACCAGGAGGGTCGC
>QHVW01000861.1 GCA_003223675.1 Acidobacteriota bacterium | reverse complement strand
CGCGAGCCGTCCGGGGTGGCCGAGTAGGAGACGACCTCATGGTCCCCCTGGGTGAGGGGGGTGGCCGCGCCGGTCTTGGCGTCGAAACGCGTCAGATTGCTCCGGCCGCGCTCCGCCACCAGGGCGATGAGGGAGCGGCCGTCGCCGGTCCAGACGACCGGCTGCGGCGTGCCGCCGCGGGGGGTGTGCTGGTCGGACCCGAGCCCCTGGGAGATGTCCGCATCGAGATTCGCCGTCAGGCTCCGCGGCTTGGGGTCCGCCGCGACGTCCATCACGAAGAGGTCCGACTGGTCGTAGGAGCGCTCCGGCTTGACGTTGGCGACCCCGGCGCCGCCGATGCTCCGGCCGTCCGGAGAGAGCGCGGTTTCCCGGAGGTTGCCGTCGAAGCCGAAGATGCGGCGGCTCTCTCCGCCGCTGGCCGGCACGGCCCAGAGCTCGGCGTGGGGCTCCGAGTAGTAGGGCTCCTTGTCGTGCTGCGTGCTGTAGTAGAGGAGCGAGCCGTCCGGCGACCAGAGCACGTCGCGTTCCTCGAAGTCTCCCGAGGTGAGCTGTTTCGGCTCCGGCGGGGTGGTGAAGCCGGCGGCCGGGACGGCCACGGCCCAGAGGTGAGAGGGACGCGCGGGGTCCTGATATCCCCTGCCGTTGAAGCGGTACATCGCGCGCGTGATCACCCGCACGTCGCTCTCGTGCTCCTCCTCGGCCTTCTTCTCCCCCGCCTTGTCCCCTTCCGGGGGCTTGGCTTTGGCCCGCCACTTCTTGACGTCCTTGTCGTTCATCTTGCTCGTGAAGGCGATCGTCCGGCTGTCCGGCGACCACTGCGGATCGCCGGCTCCCTGCGGGAGATCGGTCAGGGCGACCGCCTCGCCCCCCTTCGTCGAGAGGAGGTAGAGCTGGGACGGCTGATCCTTGCCGTCCTTTTTCGAGGTACGGACGAAGGCGAGCCGCGTGCCGTCCGGCGACCAGCGGGGGGCGGAGTCACCCGGACCGCTGGTGAACGGCCGCGGCGGCTCGCTGCCGTCCGTGGGCACGGTCCAGAGGGCGGTGTCGTAGCCGTCCTTCTTCTCGTTGACGGTCACGCGGACGTAGACGACCTGCCTGCCGTCCGGCGAGATCCGCGGATCGGCGGTCCAGACGAATTTGAACAGATCGGTCTCGGTGATGGGCCGCTTCGCGGCGCCGGCGGCCTGGGAAGCCGCCAGGAGAAAGGCGGCGACGAGGACCGCCGCGGCGCGACGCTCGCGGAGACTGCGGAGAATGGACGGCATCAACGGGCTCCTCCAGAGTTGGGCACAACTTTACAGCTACGGAGCTGGAGGTGGGAAGTTGCGGCCGGCCGCCTGGGCATCAATGCCCGGGCTACGATTCAAACGAAAAGCCGGCTGAAGCCGGCTCGAAGAGGCCGCGGGGAAGAGAGGAGCCGGGTTTACCCGGCTTTTCGGTTCCAACGTAGCCCGGGCATTGATGCCCGGGCGGGCCGGCCGGAGCGCTCACCCCCGCCGCAGCACCATGCACACGCTGGTGAGCCGCGCCACCGCCCTCCCCTCCCCGTCCACGATCTCGGCCTCGGCGTGGCCGACGCTCTTCCCCCTGTGGACGATGCGGGCGGTCACGACCAGCTTCCCTTCCCGGACGGCCCGGAGATAGCTGGCGGCGAGCTGCAGGGTGGTGAAGCTCTCCCCTTCTTCGAGGGTGGCGGCCATGGCGGTGCCCATGGCGGCGTCGGCGAGGTCGCAGAGGATGCCGCCGTGGACGGTCCCCATGGGATTGTGGTGCTGGGGGCCGGCGTCCATCTCCATGCGGACGACGCCGTCCTGGAATCCGGTCAGGCGGAAGCCGACCAGCGTGCCCACGCGCGCGCCCTCGACGCGCCCCGCGAGCCAGTCCTCGATGTGCTTCTGGTAGGGGGTCATGGGCGGCCCCCCTACTTCTTCAGCCCGATCTCCCGCAACCGCTGCTCCAGGAACTGCCCCGCGGTGATCGGCGGGTACTTGGGCGGGTTGTCCGGGCCGGTAAACCGCTCCGGGATCGTCAGGTCGCACGACGAGTAGGGGTGGACGAAGAAGGGCATCGAGTAGCGGTCGCGGGCCGCGTTCTCGGCCGGATTGACCACCCGGTGGGTGGTGGCGGGGATCACCTCGTTGGTGAAGCGGGAGAGCATGTCCCCGGCGTCGACCACGATCTGGCCCGGGCCGGTCTCGACCGCCATCCACTCGCCGTCGCGGGTGAGGATCTCCAGCCCCGAGTCGGTCGCCTCGCAGAGGAGGGTGATCAGGTTGATGTCCTCGTGCGCGGCGGCCCGCACGGCCGGGGCGTGCTCGGGCTTGACCGGCGGATAGTGGAGGATGCGCAGGATGCTGTTGCCCACGTCCATCATCGAGGAGAAGGCGTCGCGCGGCATCTCGAAGTGCTCGGCCAGGGCCCGCAGCAGGTTCTCGGCCACCCGCTCCAGGCTGCTGTAGAGCCGCAGCGTCGGCTCCTTGATCTCGGGGAGCTCCGCCGGCCAGACGTTCGCCGGATACTCGTTCCGGAACGGATGCCCCTCCGGCGGCTCCTGGCCCACGTGCCAGAACTCCTTGAGGTCGGGCAGCGGGTTGTCCTTGGCGTGCTCGACCCCGAACGGCGTGTACCCCCGGGCGCCCCCCTCGATGCCGGCATACTTCCGCTTGACCTCGTCGGGCAGCGCGAAGAAGCGCTGCCAGAGATCGTAGGTGCCGCGGATCAGCGACGAGTCGATGCCGTGCCCCTCGACGTTGAGGAAGCCGAACTCCTGAAGCCCCTCGCCCAGCGTCTCGATCAGCCCCGACCGGGACGCCCCGCCGCCCGAGGTGTAGTCGTTCAAATCCACCGTGGGTATGTTCTTCACTGCGGTCATGGGGGATCTCCTCCTGGTTCGGGCGGAGCATATCAGCACCTGGCACACCCCATGCTAACCTCCCCTTCCGACGGGCCGGGGACCGGGAGGGAGCCATGCTGCGGCGCATTCTCAATCGCAATCAGGACGAGCTGCTGGCGGAGAACCGCCGGCTGGTGGCCGATCTGCAGCAGGCCCTCACGCGCTTCGACGCCGCGGCCGAGGACCAGGCCACCCTCCAGCGGTCGGCCCTCCAGCTCGACGAGCTGTTCCTGCTCGTGGTGGCCGGCGAGTTCAACGCCGGCAAGAGCGCGTTCATCAACGCCCTGCTGGGGAGCAAGATCCTGGAGGAGGGGGTCACCCCCACCACCACCCACGTCCACATCCTCAAGCACGGCGGCGCCGTCTCCAGCACCCCGGTCGACACGGCTCTCGACGTGATCACCGCCCCGGTCGAGCTGCTCCAGGACATCAACATCGTCGACACCCCGGGCACCAACGCCATCCACCGCGAGCACGAGACGATCACCCGCGAATTCGTCCCCCGCTCGGACCTGGTCCTCTTCGTGACCTCGGCCGACCGCCCGTTCACCGAGAGCGAGCGCGCCTTCCTCCAGGGGATCCGCGACTGGGGGAAGAAGATCGTGATCGTGGTCAACAAGATCGACATTCTGGAGACGGCCGAGGACGTCGACCGCGTGCTCGCCTTCGTGGCCGAGAGCGCCAGGACCCTCCTCGGCTTCACCCCCGAGATCTTCCCCGTGGCGGCCCGTCTGGCCCTGCGCGGCAAGACGGGCAACGACGCCGCCCTCCTCGCCCAGAGCCGCTTCGAGCCCCTGGAGCGCTACATCGTCGATACCCTCGATGAAAAAGAGCGGGTGCGCCTCAAGCTGATGAACCCCCTCGGCGTGGCCGAGCACCTCGCCAAGCGCTACCTGGAGGTGACCGACGGCCGGCTCGGCCTGCTCAAGGAGGACTTCGCGGCGATCGAGGACATCGAGCGTCAGATGACCCTCTTCAAGGAGGACATGCAGCGCGAGTTCCGCTTCCGGCTCGCCGACGTGGACAACGTCCTCCACGAGTTCGAGAGTCGGGGGATGAATTTCTTCGACGACACCATGCGCATCGCCCGCGTGGTCGACCTGATGAACCGGTCCAAGATGAAGGCCGACTTCGAGCGGGTGGTGGTGGCCGACCTGCCGCAGCGGATCGAGAAGCGGGTGACCGAGATCATCGACTGGCTGGTCAGCTCGGAGCTGCGGCAGTGGCAGGCGGTGACCGAGCACCTGGCCCTGCGGCGCCAGCAGCACGCGGACCGCATCGTGGGTCAGGTGGGCCGCAGCTTCGACTACGACCGCTCGCGCCTGCTGGAGAGCGTCGGCCGCACGGCCCAGCGCTCGGTCGAGACCTTCGACCGCGAGCGCGAGGGGAACCGCCTCGCCGACTCGGTCAAGATGGCGGTCGCCACCACGGCCATCACCGAGGCGGGAGCGATCGGCCTGGGGGTCCTCCTCACTCATGTGGCGGTGACCGCGGCGGCCGACTTCACGGGCATCCTCGCCGCCGGCACCCTGGCCGTGCTGGGCCTTTTCATCATCCCCAACCGGCGGCACGACGCGAAGAAGGATCTGCGGGAGAAGATCGAGGCCATGCGCGAGCAGCTCATGACCTCCCTCACCGGCCAGTTCGACCGCGAGGTGGAAGGCAGCCTGCGCCGCATCGACGAGGCGATCGGACCCTACACCCGCTTCGTCCGCGCCGAGCGGGAGCACCTCCAGGCGGCGCGCGGGGAGCTCAACGCGGTGACGCAGGGGTTGATGAAGCTGCGGGGGCGGGTGGAGGAGCTGTAGGAATCTACCGCGGCGCCTCAATCCAGCTCGGCGCCCGCCGCCCGGTAGTGGCGATTCCGTCTGGCCCTACTGTAGAGACGCCCCGTGGGGCGTCTCTGGAGCGGCGACATCGGCTGTGTTCTCCCGGACGCTCCGCGGTCGCACTGTGGACAATTGGATCGTCCTCTCCGCCTCGGAGACGCCCCACGGGGCGTCTCTACAGTGGAGATACCCTTTCGAGACACCCTCTCAGTGAACCGTATTGGGATTAGCCCGCCAGCGTAGGTCCCGGGAAGGGGGAGGAAAGCGTCCCCTGACCTTCCGAGCCCCGCCAGGGGCGGCAGGGGTTCTTTCGTTGATGGGGACGCTTGGCTGCGTATCAGGAAACTGAAACCGGAGTTTTCGGATACCATAAAGGCATCGACCTGAGCCTCGACGCCTTCCATGCGACTCCGAATCGCCGTCACCGACAACGACTGGTTCCGCTTCCTGCGGGGTCTGCCCGGGGTGGACGAGGTGAATTTCTGGAAGCCGGGCGGCGAGCAGACCTTCAAGGCCCTCGCCCCCAATGAGCCGCTCCTCTTCAAGCTGCACAGCCCGGAAAACTTCATCGTCGGTGGCGGCTTCTTCGTCCGCTTCCTCTTCCTCCCCTGGAGCTTCGCCTGGGACTCCTTCGGCCCCAAGAACGGGACCGCGACCATGGACGAGATGCGGCGGCGGATCGAGAAGTACCGCCGCCGGCCGGTCGGCCCCAACGACCCGATCGGCTGCATCCTGCTCCGGGACCCGTTCTTCTTCGACGAGCCGCTCTGGATCCCTGCGCCGCCGGACTTCGCCCGGAGCATCGTCCAGGGGAAGAGCTACGACACGGAGACGCCCATGGGGAGGCATCTGTGGTCCGAGGTGACCGCCCGCCTCCAGGCGATCTCCGCGCCAGCGGAGGTCGCGGCGGAGGAAGCGCCCCGGATCTACGGCGACCCGGTGCTCGTCCGTCCGCGGCTGGGCCAGGGGACCTTCCGCGTCCTGGTGACGGACAACTATCGCCGCCGCTGCGCCGTCACGGGAGAGAAGGCCCTCCCGGTCCTGGACGCCGCGCACATCCGTCCCGTGGCCGAGGGGGGCCAGCACCGCCTCGACAACGGCCTCCTCCTCCGCACCGACGTCCACCGCCTCTTCGACGCCGGCTACGTCACCGTCACCCCCGACGGCCGCTTCCTCGTCAGCCGCCGCCTCAAGGACGACTTCGACAACGGCGAGCCCTACATGCCCTTCCACAACCAGCGCATCTGGATGCCGGGAGACCCCGTCAGCCAGCCGAACCGGGAGGCGCTGGCGTGGCACTCGGAGGGGGTGTTCTTGGGGTGAGGGGGGCGGCGCGAAGACTCGCGGAGGTGGATGTCGCCGGGGATCTCCAGACCGCCCACGGATCGCCGGTCCCACTCCGGCGATTGCCCGGCCGCTTCCAGGACGTTCGCCAGTGCCTCGGGAGACCGCACCAGGCACGCCACGACGTGCAGAGCCTCGATCAGCCGCTCGTCGAACAGATCCAGATGCCCCACGATCTGGCCGCCGTTGCCGGTCTCGACCGCGAAGCCGTCCGGACCCAGATCCTTGAACAGCCGCAACGCCGCGTCGCGGCCAGTGCCGGGGAGGACCGCCGCCGCCAGCAGAGCGAGCCACCGCACCCGGAACACCGCCGCCGGTGTCCGCGCGCCGGGGACTCGCCCAGACGGAACACGCCGAACCGCCGGCAGGCAGCTCGAACACGCGCCACGGACCGGCGACGTCGGCCTCCCCCGCCGTGGGGGGCTCGTCGCGCTCGCCCTGAAAGCGCGAGACGCGGCGTCGCGGTTTTGACTACCAGTAACAAGTCGCGGGGTTATGCGGAGTCTAAGCTCTTGTTGCTGGGAAGAGCAGATCTGATTGGCTTGGAGCGTCAGCCCCAGGTAGGCCACTACCGCCTCCCCGAGAGCCCTGAAGGGGCGATACTCACTGGTGCTGCCCAGCAAATCGGCTGGCACCCTGGCCACCCTCGGCCCTGGCCACACCGGACCACCCTGTCTGCTGTTCTGGCAGAGGTGTGCCAGGGTAGAATAGCGCTTGGCCTCTTGCGCTATGTGGACCTTTTGTGGGACTCTCTCGCTCAGAACAAATGTCCAGGATCCGGGGAAAAAATACGTCTCCTGAGGTTCTTCTACGTAAAGCTCTATGGTCGGAAGGGCTTAAATACCGTCTCCACTTCGAGACGGGCCAAGGCAAAGCAGATCTGGCCTTTCCCGGTTCCAAGGTCGCCATCTTCGTAGATGGCTGTCAGTGGCATGGCTGTCCTGAGCACTATGTACGTCCAAGAAGTAACTCTGAATTCTGGGCAAGCAAACTCGCAAGCAATGTCTCTAGAGATCAACGGCAGACCATTCGCTTGCGGGAGGCAGGGTGGACCATCGTCCGAGTATGGGAGCACGAGGTCTTCACAGACCTTAGTGGTTGTGTGTCAAAAGTCAGAAGCGCCTTATCGGGCAAAGATAGTACCGAGCAGCGTTGGAGAGTTGTTCGAGTCGAACCGGTACCTGAAAGCGCTGACCTTGAGCTACGCCACTTGGAAAGCCTTGGCGAAACCGTCGGCCGCCGCACGGAAACGAGACCGAGGAACACAACAAAATGGCGCGTCCCAAAAGCATCACCCAAGGAGAACCCACTTTGAACCATCTGGAACTAAAACTGAAGAGACTTGAGCAAGGCGGCTCGCCGAGAATTTTGGATTTATTTTCTGGATGCGGCGGATTCATGGCCGGCTTTCAGCGGGCAGGCTGTATCTCCCTGGGCGGGGTTGAAATCGATGAGCTTGCAGCAAGCTCATACGCATCCAACTTCCGCCACGACACCTCGAGGGATTTCTTTCAAGCACATGCCTCGAGCAAAGACATACAATCATTGGACCCTGATCGGCTCTTAAAATC
>QHVW01000860.1 GCA_003223675.1 Acidobacteriota bacterium | reverse complement strand
TCGTAGGCGTCGCGCAGATCCCCCCGCTGCTGCAGCAGAAGGCCGAGGTTGAACAGGGCCGACGCCTTGTTGGGATCGACCTCGATCGCCTTGCGGTAGGCCGCTTCGGCCTCGGCGGGGTTGGGGACGAGCATCAGGAGGTTGCCGAGGTCGTTGAGCACCGCGGCATCCTGGGGCCGCTCGGTCGCGAGGCGGCGCTGCGCCTCCAGGGCCTTGGTCAGATTGGGCGGCGCCGCCGCGAGGGTGGCGATCGCCACGACCGCCGCCAGGGCGGTGAGGGAAGAGACGAGGATCCACGAGCTCCTTCTGCGCACGAATATTCTCCTTCTGGTCCTTCAGGAGCCCTCACGGGCTGCCACGGGACGGGCTTTGAGCTTGATCTTGCCGTCCTCGGCGGCCAGCCGGAACTGTACCTGGGTACAGCCTGTCTTCTCCCGGATGGCGGTCACCTGCCGCGCAAGATACGTCTGGAAGCTGTCGAGGTCGAACCGGGGGCCATCCCCCGGGGAGGCGGCGAGCCCCTGATAGAGCGCCTCCGCCGCCTGTGGGTCGATGCGGTCGCCGAAGACGATCCCCTGCGCGGGATCGTAGCGCCGGGGAGCCGGCGGCGGCGCCGGACGGGCGGCGAGGTGCCTCCCCTCCTCGCTGTCGCGCAGGCGCCGGTTGAACAGCTCGTTGTAGCTGTTGAACCGGGCCTCCATGTCGCTCAGCCGGAAGCTGTCCACGGCGGTCGCCAGGTTGCTCATGCCGCGGAGCTGGCGGATCTGCGCCTGGACGCGCCCCCGCAGCTCGTCCGGAGGGAAGGGGAGCGCGCCGTTGAAGAAGCGCTCGAAGTCGACCCGGAGCTGCTGGATGTCGCGGCCGAGCAGGTCGAGGGCGTCGCCCAGACCCGGAGCCTGGCGCGAAGCGGGCGCGCCAGGGCGCGCCCCGGCCGCTCCCGGCCTGGCGGGCTGAGACGACTGGGGATTGAGGACGCCCGCCTTCGGGCTTCGCTTCGGGTCCACGGATCTCCTAGAATGCTCGGAGCCGGATCATGACAAGCTCCACTCTCACTCCATTATACGGGCGGGGTCCCCGAAGGGTCCAAGCCCGGCCGAAATTCGAGCCCTGAAATGGCCGCCGGCCGCATCCTGATCGTCGAGGACCGCGACTCCCTGCGGCGCATGCTGGAGCGGGCGCTGGGCCAGGAGGGGTACGACGTCGAGGCGGCGGCGGACGGCCGCTCCGGCATCCGGCTGCTCGCCGAGCGCCCCTTCGACTTCGTGCTCACCGACCTCAAGCTCCCCGACGTCTCGGGGATCGAGGTGCTGGCGGCCAGCCGGGCGGCCCAGCCGCGGGTGCCGGTCGTGGTGCTCACCGGCTATGGCACGGTGGGCACCGCGGTCGAGGCGATGAAGCTCGGCGCCTACGACTTCCTGGAGAAGCCGCTGGAGATCGACGACCTCGCGCGGCTGATCGAGCGGGCGATCGGCGACCGCGGCGCGGAGGCCGTCTTCCGGGTCCCCGGGGCGCCCCCGATCGTGGGCGCCCACCCGCGGCTGCGCGCCGCCATCCGCATGCTGCAACGGGTCGGCCCTACGGAGAGCACGGTGCTGCTCACCGGCGAGAGCGGCACCGGCAAGGAGCTCTTCGCGCGGGCCATCCACGCGCTCTCGCCGCGAGCCCCAAGGCCCTGTGTGGCCCTGAACTGCGCCGCGATCCCCGAGACGCTGATCGAAAATGAGCTGTTCGGCCACGAGAAGGGGGCCTTCACCGGCGCCGACCGCCGGCAGCCGGGGCGCTTCGAGCAGGCGGAAGGGGGGACGCTGTTCCTCGACGAGATCGGCGAGCTGCCGCTCGCGGTGCAGGGCAAGGTGCTGCGGGCGCTGGAGGAGCGCACCTTCGAGCGCGTGGGCGGCGGGCGGACTCTGCGCGCCGACGTCCGGCTGGTGGCGGCCACCAACCGCGACCTCGCCGCCATGGTGGAGGAGGGGGAATTCCGCGCCGACCTCTTCTTCCGCCTGAACGTCTTCCCCATCGAGCTGCCGCCGTTGCGCGAGCGGGCCAGCGACGTGCCGCTCCTCGCCCGCCATCTGCTGCTGGAGATCGCCCGCCGGCACCACGTGGAGCCGCCGCCCCGCCTGGAGGACGCGGCGGCCGAGCTGCTGGCGGCCCAACCCTGGCCGGGCAACGTCCGCGAGCTGGCGAACGTCCTCGAACGGGCGGTGATCTTGGCGGAGGGCCCCGCGATCCGCGCCGCCGACCTGCGTCCGCTGCTGCGCCCGCTCGCCGGCTCGGGGGAGCGGGAGCGGGTCCGGCAGGCCCTGATCGAGGCCGCGGGGGACAAACGCCGGGCGGCGGAGATCCTGGGGATGAGCTACCGGGCCCTGCTCCGCAAGGTGAAGGAGCACGACCTGGAAGGGGTCCCCAGGTACCGGGAGTGACCGCCGTCTACTGAGGCGGAGCCTCCGCCGGCTTGTCGCCGTCGCCCGGAGGCGAGGTGAAGGTGAGCGGCAGGCCGTTCACCTTGAACTTGGCGTCCGTGAAGGTGAAGACCCCGGGGAAGTTGGCCCGGAACGACGCCGAGCCGTCCGGCTGGATCGACGTCGAGGTCAGCAGCCCCTGGGCGGTCCCCACCCGCTCCCCCGCCTCGTTGAAGAGCTCGACGTCGACCGAGGCGTTGATCATCATGTCCTTGGTCGTGTTGTGGACCTGCCCCTCGATCGCGACGCCCTCGCCGGAGGGGATGTCCAGCTTCTTCCAGGTGCTCACCGCGAGCGGGCCGGTCTTGGCCGGGGCGCCCTTGTCGGGCGTATCGGCCTCTCCCGGGGGCGTTGGCTTGCGGAAGTCCTTGTCGGTCAGCACGGCGATCTTCTTGTGCACGGGCTCGGGCGGCGCCGGCGCCTCCGCCTTGACCTTGGCGGCCGCGGTGGCCTTGGCGCTGGCGTCGAGGTCCACCTCCGAGGCGCGCAGCGAGGCGAGCGCATCATTGTCGGCGCGGGTGAAGACCACCAGCTTCCCCTTGATCTGCCAGGTCCCCTTGGTCTCCACCCGTCCGCCGTCCTTCGTCACCAGCCAGTCGGCGCGCGCGGGCAGGGCGGCAAGCCCCAGGGCCAGCAGCCCCAGGGCGATCCCATGGACGATTCCGTTCCGGTGGCTCATCGGATCAATTCTCCTTCCAGTTACGCTCGATGATACCAACAGGAACGGTCGCGTAGCGCTCATAGCCCGTATCCGAGCGCAGACCGCTCACGCTGATCCAGTAGTTGCCGAACTTCGTTCCCTTGGGGAAGAACTTCTTCAGTTGCTGCAGGATCTGCTCCTGGGTCGCGTCGAGCTGCTCGGAATTGGAGCTGCCGCCGCTCCCGCTGCCGCTGCCGCCCCCGCTGCCGCCGGAGCCGGGCGCGTTGTTGGTGGCGCCCTGCTCGACGTAGGGGTTGGTCACGAACTTGGGGACGACGCGGAAGCGCGTCGCCGTGCCGCCGACCGTCATCACCGAGTTCCCGTTGTTGGCATAAACCACGAAGATGTGGCTGCTGCCGCCCAGCGCGCAGACGCCGTTCTCCACGGTGTCCTGCGGCTGGAAGCTGGAGAAGATGACGACCCCGGCGAGGCCGAAGGTCTGCGTGATCACCCGCTCGTTCGCCGTCAGGGTGAGGAACCACCCCTTGTTCTTGCCGGACGGGGGGCTGACCACGAAATCGCTGCTGGCGCTGACGTCTCCCGCGTTGACGTCGAGCGCCTGATAGTTCGCCTCCGTCTTCGGCAGCGTGCCGCCCGCGAACTGTGCGGCGGTGAAATTCTCGTCGACGATCAGATAGAACCGGCCGACCTGATTGTCGAGGTTCCACAGGTTCTCGCGGTCGCCGGTGCCGAAGGCGAGGGCGAACTTGCTGAGCTGCGCCACGTAGAAGAGCGTGGGCGTGATGTAGATCGGCCGGCCGCCGGTGTTGAAGATCGGGAACGGATTCCAGGCGGCATCGGTGATCCGCTTCACCGCCACCCCGCCCACGGTGACGTTCTGGAGCGTCCCCGCCGTGCTGATGTCCGCCTTGTACATGTAGCCGGAGGTGGTGCCGATGTAGATGGTGTCCAGGTAGCCGTCCTGGTCCTTGTCGAGCACCGCGGCGTCGGAGGGCGCGGCGCCCAGGAGCGCGCGCTTGTAGATCGCCTGGCCGGTCTCGACGTCCACGATGTAGAGCCAGTTGCCCCGCTTCGGGCTGGTCTTGTTGTCGGCGTCCATGCCGCCGCCGAAGATGGCGACGAACTTGTCCACCTGCTTGCCGTTCTCGATCACCTTGATGCGGCCGATGGTCGGCACCGACCAGGTCTGCCCGAGGTCCGCATAGCCGTTCGAGTCCTCGTCGAGCTGGGTGGTGCCGGGCGAATCGGTGAATTCCCAGAGGATGGACGGGAACGGCAGCGTGCCGCACCCGGAGACGGTGTTGTTCGAGGCGTCCAGACAGGTCGGGACGGTCGCCTGGCTCGTCGGGTTGTTGCTCCCGTCGAGCTGGTCGGGATGGGTTACGTCGAGGGCGTAGTAGCCGCTGACGAAGTCCGTCAACCGGCTGCCGCCATCGACGCTGCCGCCCTCCCGGAAGCCGCCGATGGCGACCGTGCGCCACTCCCGGTCGGTGGCCGTGGGGGTGCCGTTGTGGTTGGTGTCGACGAACACGTCGGCCACCCGCGGCGTACCGTCGACGCCGAAGATCTGATGGGTGCCCTCGGCCTGGGTGCGCACGATCGGCAGCGCCAGCCGCGGAATGTAGGAGAAGATCTCCTTGCCGGTGCCGTCGGTGAAGGCCTGGGAGCCGCTGTCCCAGACGCCAGCGTCGATCGCGTGGAGCTGGCCGTCGTTGGCCCCCGCGAGCAGCATCTTCCGGCGGTGCTTCTGCTGCGTCGCGAAGCACTGGTACCCGGGGTTGCCGGTGCAGGCCGTGGTCCCCGTCTTGGCGTAGAGGTTGGCGGAGAAGTAGCTGAAGTTGTCCGGCCGGTCGACGAGCACCGGGTCGGCGTGGAAGATGTCGCCGAGGACATAGGTGATGTTGACGTCCGGCTGCCCGGTCACCTGGATGGTGGCGCTCTTGATCTCCAGCGCGGTCGCCATGATCTTGTTGACTTGCGTCTTGTCCTGGGTGGCATTCGCGGTGGTCGTGGGCAAGGGGAGGTTCGTGTCGAGGTGGGTTGGATCGAGGCCGGTGAGGAGATCGCTCCAATCGGGGGTCGGGTTGTTCAGCGGATCGCCGCTCGGCGGCGCGAACAGCCGCAGCTTGGAAGGCACGGTGCCGCTCGGCGACACCGCCTTGGTGTAGAAGACCCGCCGCTGGGTGTCGCCGGTGCCGAGGCGGAGCGTCGTCGTGTTGACGTTGGTGGCGAGGTCCGCGGGCATCGGGGCCTGGGTCTTGATCTGAGCGCCGGTATCCCACAGCCAGCAGCTCGAGCGCGTGCCGCCGCCCGGAGCCGAGCAGACCTTGCTGCGGTCCGGCTTGCCGTCCGAGGTGAGAGGGAGGGGCTTACGGCCGCGGAGGCGAAGGTGCTCGACTGCTCGTTGATCTTGCCGAGGATCGACTGGAGGTCTTTCACCAGCTCGTTCTTGTCCTTCGGATAGAAGAGGTGGTCCGCGTCCGCCATGCAGCTCAGCGTGTTGCCCGGGGTGGCGGTGACGCCGAAGGCGACCACGTAGGTGATCACGCCATACTGATCCTTCAGCAGCTTGGTGTACTTGCAGGGGTCGCCGCCGCAGGTCTCGTCACCGTCGGTGACGATGAGCAGGAACTTGCTGCGGCACTCGAACGAGTTGTCCCCGGAGCTGGCAGCCTTGACCCAGCCGCCCAGCGAGCCGCAGGTGTCGGCCGAGCAGCCGCTGTACCAGGTGCGGAACTGCTGGACGGAGAAGCCGAGCGGCGTCGAGCCGTTGGCGATGAGGGGGCGCTGGGTATCGTCCTTGAGCCGCAGGAAGGTCTCCGAGCCCGAGCGCTGGTCCTTGAAATAGGAGGCGATCGAGAAGTTGGGGACCGTGGCGCTGCCGGAATAGTTCGGCGACAGCCGCTTCAGGATGTCGGCCTTGTGGTCGGTCAGCCAGTCGAGGGGAATCACGTCGCCGACGGTGAACGATGTGCCGCGGACATCCGAGCTGTCCGTAGGCCAGCGGAGGTTGTAGCCGCTGGAGTTCTTGTCGGCGGTGGAGTCCGTGTTGGGGTCCCAGCCGCTGCAGGTGTTGCTGTCGGTGGAGTCGGAGGCGGTGGTCTGGGTGTAATAGCCGTTCTCCGGGGGGGTGCGGTTGTTGCCGTTGTCCCAGGAGAGGAAGTCGGAGACCGGCGTGAAGCTCACGGTCGCCGGGCTGCCGGCGACCACCGAGGTGGTGGAGCAGGAGGCGTTGGTGCACTTGAGGACGGTCACCGATGCCGTGATCGTGCCGCCATAGGAGCCGCCGCTCGGCGAATAGGTCACCTTGTAGGTGGTGCCGCTGTTGCGGATGAAGAACGTCACGGCGGTGCCGAAGGTAACGCCCCCTTTCGGGAGGCGCTGCATGCGGGCGACCTCCCAGGAATCGTTGAGGTCGGCCGGATTGCTGGAGGTGCAGCCGACGCCGGAGTCGCTGCTCCCCGAGCCGCAGCTCCACGTAGTGCCGAACACCTCCGGCGCGCCGGCCGCCGGGAAGAAGAGCGAGCCGGCGACGATCGGCACCCCGTTTCCCACCGCCTTGTACAGCCAGTGCTTCTGGGCGACGCTGAGCGCATCCTCGTTGTAGCTGCCGAAGCCGAAGTCGACCTTGCCCAGGCCGGGGTCGCTCAACACCTGATAGAGCGCCTGCTTGGCCTGATAGAGCTTGGAGGAGGGGTCGTCGGCGTTGAGGGGGACGAAGCAGTCGCCGGTGTCGCAGGTCCCCGCCGTCTTCGGGGCCCAGTTCATCGAGCCCGAGGTGTCGAGCAGGATGAACAGGTACGGGTCGGCGCTCGACGTGCGCAGCAGGCTGCGGTCGTCGCCGCGGGAGGCGGCGGAGCCGAGCAGCGCGAGCAGCGCGAGCGCGCAGGTGGCACGGGCGATGGGGGTCCGGCCAAACCACCGGTTTCTGGGCGACATAGGAGCCTCTCCTGAAAGTGCTGCGTCTAGAGCTTCACCAACCCACCTGCGCCAGCGCGGCAGGGTCCGTGGTGACCGCGTCCGTCTGCGGTTTCCAGGGCTGGACCTCGATCATGGCGCGCACGGTCTTCTGCCCGAGCACCCTGGCGTCGGCCGGCGGGTCGCCGCCGCCGCTCCAACTGATCCGCTGGGCGGTCGACGAGAGCGCGAAGGTGGTCACATAGAACTGCTGGCCGCCCTGATTCTGCGGGCACCAGTTGCAGGGATACTGGTTGATCTGGACCGCCGGCGAGAGGGTCACCCGGTCGGCGACGTTGGTCGAGAGGGAGCTCCCCGCCCCCACCGACACCTTGTTCAGGATCACCGTCCTGCCCTTGTAGTCGTGGTTCGCCAGGATCTCGGCCACGGAGATCCCGACCCCGGAATCGGCGGCGTAGAACGTCCGGTTGACCGTCTTCTCGTTGGCGCCGACCTGCACCTCGGTCTGGGTCACCAGGGCGAGGGAGAGCGCCAGGATGGTGAGCACGACGAGCGCGAGCAGCGTGATCACATAGGCGCTGCCCGCTTCGCTGGAGCGATGTTCTCTCATCCGAGGTTCCTCATGTCGATCACGGTGCGGAGGAGGCGGCGGCGGTACATCCGCTCGTTGGTGGAGTTGACGACCGCGGTGTCCGCCGTGTCGTAGGTGTTGTCCTCCACGCGCTCCAGGACCGGGGCCTCATAGCCCTTGTCGCGGCGGTCGGTGCGGGCGAGCGTGGTGAGCCGGATGTAGTACAGGTCGGAATTGGAGAACAGCGCCGGATTGGTGTTCTTCTCGCCGTTGTACATCCAGTCGTCGTTCTCCCCGTCCGCCGATTCGTAGATACCGCAGTTGATGTCGTCCGAGGCGATGGTCCCCGCTCCGCAGGCACCGGCGCCGGGATCCTTGGCCGCGGTGTCGAGGCCGAGGGCCACCTGGAGGTCGAAGACGTTGTCGGCGATGTCCACATGCCAGTTGGCGTCGTCGTCGTTCCACGGCTTCTGGGTGTTGGGATAGACGCGGGCGCGCGACAGCTTCGGGAGGAGGTCCGAGGTCTTGTCGCCGGCCACGGCATACTCCCGGCGGACGTAGAACCGGTACTCCTCGACGATGCCGACCGAGACGGCGGAGGTGAGGTTGGTCGGGTAGCTCCCCGGCGTCGAGGAGAGCTTCAGGTAATCGGTCGAGTGCAACCCGCCCGTGACCTTGAAGCCGACCTTGATGTTGCTCGGGTTCGAGACGTCCGAGTTTGCTGAATCGAGCTCGACGACCACCCAGATGCTGGGGTCCTGCCGGGCGATCAGCACCAGCCCCTCCGGCCGGGGCTTCTTGATCGCGTCGATCATCGCCGTCAGGTCCTGGGGGACGCCGCTCGGCGCAGGGTTGGTGAGGCGCAGCGTGCCGTTCGTCGGTGCGCCGGCGGGTTTGAGGTTGAACGGCGCCGCCTGGTTGATCTGATAGACGCTCGACGTGAGCACCCCGCGGATGGTGAGCACGTCCGAGCCGGGGACGACGTCCGGGGTCGTGCCGCCGCCGATCTTGGTCCCGTCGACGACGTTGTTCTGCGTCGTCACCGCCAGGCCGGTGGGGAGATTGCCCACCGGGATGCCGCCGCGCCCCGCCATGCGGATCAGCCGCATGGAGTCGGCCTGCGCCACCCGCAGGGACTGTTGCATGTCGGAGACGTTGGTCTGCGCCCGCGTCAGCTTGTTGCTGAAGTCGAACAGCGCCAGGACGCCGAGCAGGACGACGACGGTGACGAACAGCGATACGGTGACCTCGACGAGGGTGAAGCCCCGCTGGCCCGGACGGTGGAATCGGCTCTCGCTCATGGTCTGCCTCAGAAAGCCTTGATCACGGTGAGGGTGATCCCCTGGCCGTTGCCGAACAGATCCTTTTTCGGGTTCTCGATCAGGACCTGGATCTGCTTGAGATGGACGAAGTTGGCCTGGGTGCTGCCGTCCAGGGGGGTGTCGAGCTTGCCGTCGTTGAGATCGGTGATGCCGTACTGCTGCACGGTCGCGGTGCGGTTCCACAGCACCGGGCCGCGGCCCGTGGCGTCGGTGGCCCACCCCTCGGTGGCGTCGCCGATCTCGTAGGCGCCGGTGCTGGGGTCGGCCTTGGCCCGCGTGTAGAGGTCCTTGGTCTCGGTCTTGGTCTGTCCCGCGGCCACCACCATGCGCTGGTTGTTGAACGGCATCTGCAGCAGCTCCTCGAGCTCCGTGCGGCTGCCGTTCGTCGCCTGCGTGGCGTCGTTGCCGGTGACGTTGTCGTTGATCGAGCGTGAGAAGACCGGCAGCAGCCCGAGCGCGATGATGAGCAGGATGGCGGCGGCGATGAGCGCCTCGATGATCGAGAAGCCCGCTTCGCCACGGCGGACCGGTCGGTGTCTCCTGGGTCGCATTCTCATCCTCCTCAAGAGGCGGGGCAGCTCAACTTGTTGACCTTGATCAAGCCGGTGGCGGCAGTCTCCATGCAGTCGTCGTAGGGGTCGTTGAATCGGAACGCTCCCGTATTGGAGACCGAGCCGTCCCGCTGGAAGATCAGCATGTCCGGGCCGCCGTTGGGATCGGGGCTGAGCTCGTAGACCGAATTCTTGTCCACGTTCTTGTTGCAGTCCTCGAAGATCACCCAGCTCGGCAGCGGGAGATTCGCCAGCACCGGCTCGTTGGCGCCCAGCTTGCCGTCGGAGTCGCGGTCCGAAAAGGCCAGCACGTGGCCGGGGTCGCCGGCGCCGGTGGAGGGGACGATCTGCACCACCGCCTGGGTCGACGTCTTGACGGCGTCGAGCCGCGCCTGCCGGATCAGCACCGTGGCCTCCTGCACGATCCCCCGGATCTTGGCCTGATGCAGCGTGGACTGGAGAGCGGGGATGCCCAGTGTGGCCAGGATGAGCATGAGCGACAGGACCACGAGCAGCTCGATCAGCGTGAAGCCGCGCGGGCCGCGGACGCGTGCTGGGTTTTTCATGGCGAGCCCTCTTAGAGCAAGGCCGGTGCCACCCCCCGAAGAGAGCGGAGCACAGGTTGTAAGATGTTGAAAACGCTATTCTTGGGTCACGGATCAGGGCACCGGCGGGAGCGCCTCGGAGGGCGACGATTCGTTACCGTCCGTAACGATCGTGTCGCGCGGGAAGGTGAGCACCGCCCGCGTCCCGCCGCCCGGCCGGTCCTCCAGACGGATGCGGCCGCCGTGCAGCACCACGATGCGGTGGGCGAGCGCCAGCCCCAGCCCGACGCCGCCGCGCCGGCCGGTGGCGAAGGGGTGGAAGAGCCGCGCCCGGATCTCGTCCGGCAGCCCCGGGCCGCGGTCCTCGACCGCCACCTCCACCCCGTCCCCGCCGTGCGCCACCGAGACCTCCACCGGCCCGTGCCGCCCCGCCTCGCGCTCGGCCTGCGCGGCGTTGTGCAGCAGGTTGCGCACGGCGCGCTCGAGGAGCTCGGGATCGCCGCGCAACGCGGCGTCCTCCCCCCGGACGCTCACCTCCACCCCCGCCAGGGCCGGATCGGCCGCCGCGCGCTGGAGGAGGGGGATCAGGTCCAGGTCACGCAGGCGGGCGGTGCCCGGCCGCGCGAAGGAGAGGAAGTCCTGAAGCACCCGCTCGAGGTGGTCGGCCTCGCCGCGGATCTCGGAGAGGAAGTCGGCGATCGAATCCTCGTC
>QHVW01000859.1 GCA_003223675.1 Acidobacteriota bacterium | reverse complement strand
AGCCCCACGGTCAGGGTCTCCCCCGACTCCGGATGGCGCACGGCGCATTCCTGGCGCTGGGGGGCGGTCCCCTCGGCCACCGCCGCCGCCAGGATCTCGCGCAGCTCGGGCTGGCCGGCGAGCACCTGGTCGAGCGGCGCTCCCGGCTCCGGGAGTCCGGCGCCGAGGAGCGTCGCGCCCACGGCGTTGAGCGCCAGCACCCGCCCC
>QHVW01001021.1 GCA_003223675.1 Acidobacteriota bacterium | reverse complement strand
GGTCGAGCGCCGCGTCCAAGGCCTGACGGCCCGCCGGGGGGACTACGCCGTGCGACTCGCGGCGGTGGTAGGTCTCGATCTCGTCGAAGGCGGCGTGCGCTCCCTCCCGGTCCCCGGCCGCGGCGGCGTCCGCCGCTTCGAGCAGGCGGCGGGTGGTCTTGGCCATGGCCGAGACCACCACCACCGGCTGGCGGTCGAGTGTCCCGCGCACGATCCCCGCGACCCGCTCGATCGACTCCGCGTCGGCGACCGAGGAGCCGCCGAATTTCATCACGATCATTCCGGGATCAACCCTTCGCTCTTCATCATCTCGGCGTTGAGCAGGGCCGCGCCCGCGGCGCCGCGGAGGACGTTATGGGAAAGGGCGGCGAATTTCCACTGGAAGAGGCTGCACTCGCGCCGGCCGGTCGTTCGCCTCCAGGTAGTGGATGGGCCGCCGCGGTGCCGAGGGGAGGCCCCGCTCCTGCGGCAGGCCGGAGAAGGCGGCGAAGGCCTCCAGGATCTCCTCGCGGGTGGGCCGGCGCTCGAATTCGACGCTCGCCGAGACCAGATGGCCGTCGATCGACGGCACCCGGTTGCAGCTCGCGCTCACGGTGAAGGGGAGGAGCCGGATGCGGTCCCCTTCGAGGTCCCCGAGGATCTTCTGCGGCTCGCTCTCGACCTTCTTCTCCTCGTCCCCCCCGATGTAGGGGATGACGTTGCCGAGGATGTCGAGCGACGGCACGCCGGGGTAGCCGGCTCCGGAGACCGCCTGGAAGGTGGTCACCGCCACCTTCCTGATGCCGAAGGGGCGGAGGGCGGCGAGCGGGACCACCAGCACCACGGCGGCGCAGTTGGGATTGGTGACGATGGCACCCTCCCAGCCGCGCTCCCGCCGCTGGGCCGCCAGCAGCCCGAGGTGGCCGGGGTTGATCTCCGGCACCAGCAGGGGGACGTCCGGCGCCATCCGGTAGTGGCTGGAGTTGGAGACCACGATGTGGCCGGCGGCGGCGAAGTCGCGCTCGATCTCGCCGGCGAGGCTGCCCGACATCGAGGAGAAGACCAGCCGCGGCCCGCGCCCCGGCACGCACTCCTCGACCATGCGCGCGGCCACGCCGGCCGGCGGCGACCCTTCGAGCTGCCAGGAGGTGGCCTCGCGGTAGCTCTTGCCCGCGCTGCGGTCGCTCGCCGCCAGCCACCTCGCCGCAAACCAGGGGTGGTCCTCCAAGAGCTGCACGAACCGCTGGCCCACCGTGCCGGTGGCGCCCAGGATTCCGACCTCGATCTTCTTCTCCATGGAATTCTCGCTCCCGATCCTCCCGCGTCCCCGGGGAAGGCGCTTAAGTCTACCGGTCCCGCAGTTGGCGGACCATATCCCCATAGTGCCGCGCCGCGTCGAGGAGGTCCTGCTTGGCGACCTTCTCCTCGGGAGTATGGGCGACGTGGATGCTCCCCGGGCCGAGCAGGAAGGGCTCCCCCCAGGCGCCGAGGCGGGGGATGTCGGTGGTGTACTTGACGATGGTGGTCGCGAAGCCTGGAAGCGAGCCGAGCTGGACGGCCGGCGTCTCCCGGATCTCCGCGATCCGGACCCCCGGCACCGCGTGGACCGCCTCGGAGATCCGCCGTTTCAGATCCCCCGCGGGCCCGACCGTGCGGACCGTCACCTCGGCCCGCGCCTGGTCGGCCACCACGTTGGCGGCCCGGCCGCCGGCGAGGGTGCCGACGTTGAGGGTCGTCTCGCCCAGGACGGGATCGGTGGGGAGGGGCAGGGCCCGCAGCCGCGACAGGACGTCCAGGAGCCGGTCGATCGCCGACTCCCCCAGCTCCGGATAGGCGGAGTGGGCGGCCCGGCCCGCGGCCTCGATCCGGATGTAGAGGTACCCCTTCGACCCGAGGGCGAGCCGGTTCTCGGTGGGCTCGCCGTTGATCAGATAGCGCGACCCTCTGGGGTGGCGGTTCGCCATCTGGGCGCCGAGGCTGTCCGTCTCCTCGCCCACCACGAAGAGGAGGCCGAAGCCGCGTACCCCCTCCTCCAGCAGCTCCCGGGCGGCCTGGAGCATGGCGGCGATCCCCCCCTTGGTGTCGCACGCCCCGCGGCCGTGGATGAATTCGTCATCCTCGGAAGAGGGGAAGAAAGGCGGCACCGTGTCCATATGGGTCGAGAGCACCACCGCCGGCTCCCCCCAGGCCGCGAAGACGTTGAACCGATTCTCCTCGACGGGCATGCGCTCCACCGCGCCGCCGTCGAACCGGTCGACGAGATCCTCCAGATAGCGGAAGAGAAGCTCGCCGATCTCCCGCTCCCGCCCAGTGGTCGAGTCAATGTCGATCAGGGCGCGGGTAAGG
>QHVW01000858.1 GCA_003223675.1 Acidobacteriota bacterium | reverse complement strand
GAAATACAGCTTGGGCGACTTGAGGAGCCGCTTGCCGAGATTGGCGAAGAACGGCGGCACGCGGAAGACGATGTAGCTCGCCTCCAGCACCGACAGCCAAGAGCGCGCCGTCGGATGCGAGATGCCGCAGTCGCTGGCCAGCGACGCGAGGTTGAGGATCTGTCCGGTGCGGCCCGCGCAGAGACGGAGGAAGGTCTGGAAGAGCAGCAGATCGCCCACGTTCACGAGTTGCCGTACGTCGCGCTCCACGTAGGTGGCGGTGTAGTCCGTCAACCACTCATGGGCCGGGAGGCTCCGCTCGATCCGCGGATATCCCCCTGCCAGAGCAGCGTGTCGAGGTCGTCCGGCGGCGCGGGGAACCGGCGGACCTCCTCCAGGGAGAGCGGCAGGAGCTCGGTGAGGGTGGTGCGGCCGGCGAGGGATTGGGTCACCGCGTTGACCAGCGCCAGGTTCTGGGAGCCGGTGAGCAGGAACCGGCCGGGCCTGGGATCCTCGTCCACCATGCCCTGAAGGTAGGAGAAGATCTGCGGCACCCGCTGCACCTCGTCGATGATGGCGCCGTCCCGGTAGCGGGCCAGGAAGGCGATCGGATCCTCCTGGGCGAGCTCCCGCTGATCTGGGTTTTCCAGGGACACGTAGGGTCGGTCGGGGAAGGCCATCCGGCTGAGCGTCGTCTTGCCCGACTGGCGCGGTCCGGTCAGCATCAGGATCGGATACCGTGTCGCCCGGTCGAGGAGACGGGACTGGAGAAGACGCTCGATCATGTGCACTGAGAATAGCGATTGTGCAGATTGAAGGTTGGACTTTCAATCTGCACTGATTTCACGGTGCCGACCGGAACCGATACTTGTCGATCCCCAACCGCTTGATGCGCGATTCCAAGGTGGTGGAGGGGATGCCCAGGATCGCGGCGGCCCCCTTGGCACCGGAGACGCGGCCCGCGGTCTGGGCGAGGGCGTCCTCGATCTGCCGCCTCTCGGTGTCGCGCAGGCTGTCGGGCAGGGGCGTGACAGCGGGGGAGGCGGGGACGCCCATGCTCCCCAGCAGCGGCTCGTCGACGCGCAGGACGTCCCCTTCCGAGAGGATGGCGGCGCGCTCGATGACGTTCTGGAGCTCGCGCACGTTGCCCGGCCAGGAGTAGGCGAGGATGCGGTCCATCGAGCTCTTCTCGATGCTCTGGAAGCGCTTGCCCAAACGCGCCGCGTAGCGGGCGGCGAAGTACTCGACCAGGATCGGGATGTCCTCCCGCCGCTGGCGCAACGGCGGCATGGCGATGGGGAAGACGTTCAGCCGGTAGAACAGGTCGCTGCGGAACGTCCCCGCGGCCGCGGCCTCCGCCAGGTCGCGGTTGGTGGCGGCGATCACCCGCGCGTCGGTGGTGATCGGCTGGCTGCCGCCCACCCGCTCGAAGGTCCCCTCCTGGAGCACGCGCAGCAGCGAGGCCTGGACCTCGGGCGGCAGCTCGCCCACTTCATCCAGAAAGATCGACCCGCCCGCCGCCAACTCGAAGCGGCCCACGCGGCGCTGCAGGGCGCCGGTGAACGCCCCCTTCTCGTGGCCGAACAGCTCGGAGGCGATCAGCGAGGCGGGGAGGGCCGCGCAGTTCACCGCCACCAGCGCCCGGTGCGACCGCTTCGACCGCCGGTGGATGGCCCGCGCCACCAGCTCCTTGCCGGTGCCGGTCTCGCCGGTGATCAGCACCGTGGTGTCGGTCCCCGCCACCTTGTCCACCAGGACCAGGGTCTCGCGCAGGGCGGGCGAGGAGCCGATGATCTCCTCGAACATCGAGCGCTCGTCGATCTCCTGGCGCAGGGCCAGGTTCTCGGCCTGGAGCTGGCTGCTGAGCCGGGCGATCTCCTCGAAGGCCTGGGCGTTGGCCACGGCGGCGGCGACCGGCAGGGCGAGCGCCTCGAAGACGTCCACCTCCTGGGGCGGGAAGGGGCCGGGCTCGCCGCGCGAGAAGGCGAGCGAGCCGATCTGCCGGTCGCGCACCTTGAGCGGCACGCGCACGTAGGAGCGGACGCCGGCCGCCAGCAGGCGCGCGTCCTCGGGGAAACGGACCCCCTGCGTCAAGTCCTCGCAGATCCAGGCCCGGCCGGTGCGGCCCACATACTCGGTCCCCGTGCCGGCCAGCGGCAGGCTGCCGTGCGGCTTCGGCGGCATCTCCGCGCCGGAGAGGCTCATCCAGCGGGCGATGATGTCGGCGAAGGAGTCCCCCTGGCGCCGCTCGACGCCGCGGATGTAGACCGCGTGGGGGACCAGGGTGTCGTCCTCGATCGTCGTCACCGCCAGCGCCTTGACGTGGATCGCGGGCTCCAGCCCCTCGACCACCGCTTCGAGCACGGCGGCGATCTCGATCTGCGAGCTCGCGGCCTCGGAGACCTGGAGGAGGAGCCGGTACTTCTCCTCGGCGGTCAGCATCGCTCCCCCTACCGGTCTTTGGACCGGGTCTGGCCCGCTTTTTGGCCAGTTTTTTGGCCAGTAATGCGGGCGAAGCCGTCCTTGAATTCCGGCATCCAGTTCTTCGGCACTGAGAAGCCGTGACCCACCTTGTGGAGCCAGACGAGCTCGCCGTTGCGGACCTCCTTGAGGTACTTCCGCGTGTCCTCCGGCGTGCAGATCTGGTCGATGTCCCCCTGGAAGGCGAGCCAGGGATCTTCCAGCAGATTGGAGGTGGAGAAGTCGACCCCCTTGCTGTGCGGATCGTGCGTCCAGGCGAGGCCGTTCCCCTTGCAGATGGGGTGATTGACGATCAGGTCCGGGCAGAAGCCGAGGCTTAAGCCCCCGCGGAAGGTGTGGGGGGGCGCCTGCACCATGGCGGCGTAGACGATCGTCGCCCCCGAGGAGTACCCCACCAGCACGGGCGGCACGTGGGTGGTGTAGCCGTACCGCTTCTCGACCGCGTGGCCGAGCGCGGCGAAATCGGTCCCCGGGTCCCAGCACTTATCGGGGTTGGCGGTCGACGTCTTCATGTAGTGGCGGATGTCGACTCCGGCGACCAGGGCGTCCATGCCCATGAGCTCGCGGGCCATGTCGACGACGCCCAGGTTCCAGCCGCCGTCCCCCGAGATGAAGAGGGCGACGTGCGAGGGGCGCGGGGTCTGATGGTAGACGGTCACCTTGCCGAAGGGCTCGAGCTCGAACGTCTCTTCGGTGGCGGCGGCGGGCAGAGCGGCGACTGCGATGAGGAGAAGGCTGGCTGCGAACGTCTTTTTCATAGGGGGCTCATTGTGCACCAACCCCGCTCCCGGGCGAAGCCCCGTCCTGGCGATGGAGGATCCAGTCGGCGATCGGAGCGTAGTTTTCGCCCGCGATGTGCCCCCCCGGCCGCGTCAGCCGATGGGCCACGCTCTCGGGGACCTGGAGGCAGAAGCTGTCCTTCTCCCCGATGCCGTAGGCGCAGAGGATCTCCTTGCCGCGCAGCTTCTGGAGCTCCGGCAGCACCGGCAGGCTGTCCTTGGCGGGCTTGCCGAGCCACTCCGTGGGATGGAAGCGGAAGTCGGCGGCGCCGGAGGGGCCCATCAGGACGACCAGCGAGACCTTCGCCGCGAGATCGGGGGGCAGCCGGGTGGCCAGGAAAGGCATGACGTCCGCCCCGAACGAATAGCCGATCAGGACCACCCGCTCCTTGTGCCAGAGGGGGAGATAGACCCGCAGGATCCGTTCGAGGTCCTGGGCCGCGTGGTCCGGGGGCTTGCCGCGGAGGAAGTAGCGCAGCGAATTCCACCCCACGACGGGGATCCCCCCCTTGGCCAGCGCCTCGGAGAGCCCCCTGTCCGTCACCGCCCAGCCGCCGTCTCCGGTGAGGAGGACGGCCATCTCGTCCCCGCCGGAAGCCGGAGCCGCCGGCACCTCGACGAGCGGCACTCCCTTCACCCGGCTGGGTGCCTTGGGGTGGGTGGCGGGCCCGGTAGCTTGAGCGAGCAGGGCGATGGCGAGCAGGACGGCGGGAAGCATGGGCGCATAGGGTAACCCGAAACGATTCTGTGACATTTCCGGCAGGTCTGGCGTCCCCGGCAGGTTGGCCCTCATCACCCCGGCCCTCTTCTCCCATCCCTCCGCCCACCCTTCCGGGGAGAAGAGGGAGTAAAGCAAAACCCCTCCTCCTGAGCCCCTCTCTCCCCGGTAGGGTGGGCGGAGGGATGGGAGAGAGGGGTTGGGGAGTGAGGGTCAGCCCCGAAGGGGCGCCACTCTCCGGCCGCAGTAGAGGTAAGATCCCAGTTATACGCAGGATCGCGGAACCTGCGTATAACTTTTCCCGGAGATCGTTCCCGTGGCCTTTCAGCGGCTCCCCGAGTCGGTGCACACCCTCTACGCCGAGCTTCTCGACCAGGTGATCCAGGCCGAGGCGGAGGTGGCTGCCCTGGCGGCTCCCCAGGGATCGTTCGTCTCCAAGACGATCAAGGGGAAGACCTACTGGTATCTCCAGCGGATGGAGGGGAATCGGAAGACGCAGCAGTACCTCGGCCGTGAATCCCCGTCCCTGCTGGCCTGGATCGAGGGCGCCCGGGAGGCCCGCGAGAGGCTCGCCGCCGACGCGAGCCAGCGGGCCCGGCTCTGCAGCATGCTGGTGGCGGGAGGAGCGACCGCGGAGAGCGCGACGACGGTCCGGGTGCTGTCGTTGATCGCCCAGGCGGGAGTGTTCCGCATGGGAGGAATCCTCGTCGGCACCCAGGCGTTCAGCGCCTACGGCAACGTGCTCGGCGTCCGCTTCGAGCAGCAGGCCCTGCGGACCCAGGACATCGACATCGGGATCGACCTCTCCGCAGAGATGGAGCCTCTGAATGAGTCTGTGAGCACCTCGTTCAAGATCCGGGGGCGGGACCTGCGGGTGGACTTCCTGACCCCTCTCCTCGGTCCCGACTCCGAGGAGCCGGTCTTCCTGCCCGGCCTCGGGGTCGCCGCCCATCCGCTGCGGTTTCTTGACTACCTGATCGAGAGCCCCGCGCAGGCGGCGATCGTCGGCCTGGACGGCATCCTGGTCAACGTGCCGGACCCCGCGCGGTTCGCTTTCCACAAGCTCCTGATCTCGCAACGGCGGCCGGTTTCCGAGCAGGCGAAAGCAGCGAAGGACCTGCGACAGGCCGGCGCGCTGATCGAGGTCCTCCTCCTGGACCGTCCCGGGGATCTGCCGATCGCCTGGGAGGCGTTGCGCCCCAGCCCGGCCGCGGTGAAGGCCGTGCGGGCGGCGATCGGCCGGCTCCCGGCGGAGCTCAAGGAAGAGCTCGTGAGGCATCTCGAGGGGGCGGCTCCGGCATAGGATATCCCCATGCCCAGACGACCCTCGGCCGTCCTCCTCCTCCTCCTCGCGGCAGTGCCACCGCTGGCCGCCGCCCAGAATCCCAAGACCTCGCGCCCCGGCAAGGAGTCCCGGGACGTCACCCTGCTGCCCAACGGCTGGCGGATCTCTCCGGCCGGCCGCCACATCACCGTGGGGGACCTCCCCCTCGCCATGGCCGAGTCCCCGGACGGCCGCACGCTGGTGATCAGCAACGACGGTTACTCGAAGCCGACCCTCACCCTGGTCGATCTGAAGACCTTGAACGTCGCGCAGAAGGTCGACGTGGCGAACACCTGGCTGGGGGTCGCCTGGCACCCGGACGGCAAACGGCTCTACCTCTCCGGCGGCGGCGCCAATACAGTCGAGGAATTCCAGCTCACGGCAAAGGGGCTCGAGGCCGGGAGATCGATCAAGCTGGAGAAGCCGACGGAAGCCAGCTTCGTGGGCGGGCTCGCCATCTCTCCGGACGGCTCCCGCCTCTTCGCCGTGCACGCCCTGGGGCAGCTCCTCTCCCAGGTGGACCTCGGGACGGGCGAGGTGGTCAAGAAGGTCGAGCTCCCCGCCGAGGGGTATACGGCCCTGCTGACGCCGGACGGCAAGACCCTGCTCGTCTCCCTCTGGGGGGGCGCCAAGGTCCTCCTCTTCGACGCCGCCACGCTCGCCCCGCAAGGGGAGATCGCGGTGGGGGAGCACCCCAACGCCATGGCCCTCTCGCCGGACGGCGGCCGTCTCTTCGTGGCCTGCGCCAACACCAATGAGGTCTGGGTGGCCGACCTGGCCTCGCGGACGGCCAGGGAGCGCATCTCGATCGCCCTTGATCTGGCCGTGCCACCGGGCAGCACGCCCAACGGCCTGGGGCTCTCGTCCTACGGCTGCTCCCTGCTGGTGGCCGACGCGGACAACAACACGGTGGCC
>QHVW01000857.1 GCA_003223675.1 Acidobacteriota bacterium | reverse complement strand
ACGACAGGCCGTCGGCGAGCCCGGCGGCGATGGAGCAGCCCGCCCAGCCCGTCGACGCCGAGGAGGTGACCTACGGCGAGGCCGGCGGCAAGCCCCTGCACGGCTACGCCGCCCGCCCGAAATCCGCCAAGGGCCCGCTGCCCGGCATCATCGTCATCCACGAGTGGTGGGGGCTGAACGACAACATCCGCGCCATGACCCGGCGGCTGGCCGGCGAGGGGTACCAGACCCTGGCGGTCGACCTCTACCGCGGCAGCCATGCCGAGAATCCCGACGACGCGATGAAGCTGGTCAAGGGAGTCCAGGACAACCCCGCCGCCGCCCAGGAGAACCTGCGGCGCGCCGCCGCCTGGCTGGAAGGCAAGGGGGTCAAGAAGCTGGGGGTGATCGGCTGGTGCTTCGGCGGCGGCTGGTCGCTCAACACCACCCTCCTGATGCCCGACAAGATCGACGCCACCGTCATCTACTACGGCCACCTGGAGACCGACCCGGCCAAGCTCGCGACGATCAGGCACCCCGTGCTGGGAGCGTTCGGCGCCGAGGACAAGAGCATCCCCGCCGACTCCGTCCGCGCCTTCGAGAGCGCGCTGAAGAAGCAGGGCACCCCGGTCGACGTCAAGATCTACGAGGGGGCCGGCCACGCCTTCGCCAACCCCTCGGGCGGCAACTACCGGCCCGACGCCGCCAAGGACGCCTGGCAACGGACGACCGCCTTCTTCGCCAAAAACCTCAAGTGACCGCAATACAAAGGGAGGCGGCGAATCGCTCGCCGCCTCCAGACATCGTTCGAAAACAGCTTCGAATACGCCAGCGCTTACTTGGCGCTGATGTACTTGGCCCAGTTCTTCCCGTCCTTCTCGGTGTAGGAAGCGGTGGCCTTCATGTCCTTCTTGAGGTCGTCGCAGTCCACCTTCTTGCCCTTGACGGTGATCTTGGTGGCGCTGTTGATGTAGAGCTGGGTGGTGCCGATGGTCACGTTCTTGGGCTCGGTCGTGCAGTCGACCGCGGTGATGTCACCCGTGACCTTGTGGGCCTTGGCCGTGGTCTTCGTGCTCTTGGAGGTGGCGGTGGTCGTCTTGGTGGTCTTGGACATCGTGCCGCTGGCGGCCGGCTTGTCCATGCTCGTGCTGGGGGTGGTGCTGGTCTGGGCGGCGAAAGCCGCCGTAGCGCCGAGCGTCAGGCAGGAAACCAGAGCGATAGCAGAAAACTTGCGCATGAGCGCCTCCCTTGAATGGGCTCGGAGATCATCTCCGTCCGTGTTGGGTTGGTAAACAACTCCTCTGCGTTGGCAAAGCCAAGCGAGCGGAGTTTACCAGAGATTTACTTTTGTAAGCTAGAGGGGGCGACGAAGTCAGCGGTCGAGGAGCAGCGAGGCGTGCCGCGCCGCTCCCAGGAGGGCCGCCCGGTCGTTCAGGATCACCCGCACGGGCACCTTCTCCAGATAGGGGACGAACCGCCCCTTGGCGACGAAGGCCTGGAGGAAGGGGCCGCCGGTGAGCCGGGGGAGGATCTTGGGCGCGATCCCCCCTCCCAGGTAGACGCCGCCGGTGGCCGTGCCGAGGAGCGCCAGATTGCCGGCGAGCGCGCCGTAGGCGGCCACGAACAGGTCGAGCGCCCGCGAGCAGAGATCGCAGCCGTCCGGACCGGTGGTGAGCGCCGCCTCGCCGATGACCCTCGCCGGCTCCTCCCCCCGGCCGAGCGCCTCGCGCACCCGGGGGGTCTCGGGAATCCTTCGCGCGTCTCGCAAAAAATTGTAGATGTGAAACAGCCCCGGGCCGGAGACCACCCGCTCCGCGCTCACCCGGCCGAAGCGCTCGCGCAGATAGCGGAGGAGCTCGACCTCGTCCTCCGTCCGCGGCGGATAGTCCGCATGGCCGCCTTCGGACGCGACGGGCACCCAGCGGTTTCCCATCCACGGCAGCATCGACATGCCAAGGCCGGTGCCGGCGGCGATCAATACCCGGTTCCCCTCCGGATCCGGGGTCCCCTCCTGGAGGGCCGCCAGCTCGTCGGTACCCAGCAGGGGGATCCCCTCCGCCGTGGCCACCAGGTCGTTGATCAGGACGGTCCGCACCTGGAAGTCGGAGGCGACCAGGGCGCCGTCCACCACCCAGGCGAGGTTCGGGGTGCTGGCCCGGTTCCCGGTCACCGGCCCGGGGATGCCGAAGCAGGCGGCCTCCAATTGTCCTTCCGCCGCGGGTCCGGCATCCAGGAAGGCGTGGATCGCCGCCGAGAGGCCCGGAAAATCCGCGCTGTGAAGCTTGTCCGAGCGCACCAGCCGCAGCCCGTCCAGAAAGCCGTCCCCAGGTCCTGGATCAGCCGGCGGAGCCCCTGGTCGTCGTCGTGGCCGAGCTGCACCCGCAGCACCTGGCGTCCCCGCTGCTCCAGCGCCTGCCGGTCCCCCTCGGCCTGGGCGCGGATCAGGGTGCCGAAGGTGTAGTTGGTCTCCGGCACGGCCAGATCCTCGGACGGCTCGTCCACGAGCTGCAGGAAGCGGCAGCGGTCGGGCCCCCCCTTGTGGAGCTGGCCCGTCGAGTGGAGGAATCGGGGGCCGTAGCCGAGGGTCACCGCGACGCGGGTCTTCTCGTGCAGCGCCGCCTGGAGCGCGCGCAGCTCCTCCGTCTTGCGGGAGGTCGGCGCGAGATAGGCGTGGATGCCCAGATAGTCCCCCGCCTTGGCCCCGCGAACCCACTTCCCCAGCGCAGAGGCCAGCGCCTGGGCGTCGGCGGCGCGGACCTCCCCTTCCGACGGCGGCAGGGTGCCGCTCTCGGCGGCCTTCATCATCTTGCCCGCCAGCTCCTTGGCGAGCTGCACGTCCGGCTGATCGAAGGGGTTGAGCTCCAGCACGGCGCCGGCGGCCGCGGTCGCCACCTCCCAGCGGAACATCTCGGCGCCGAGGTCGTAGCGGTCGGAGAGGTGGAACCGCGCCACCGGGTGGCCGGCCTTCTCCAGGGCCTCCAGGCGCGGCTCGATCCCGGAGACGTCGTCCCCCTGGTGCAGCAGGGCGGCGAAGAAGCGGTCGTCGCCGTACGACTCCGGCGCTCCCAGGGGCTCGCCCGCCACCGGCACGATCCCCCGGTGCTCGCCCCCCTTGAGGATGATCTTCCCCGTGCTCTCGGCGATGAGCTGCTCGATCCAGTCGGGGAACGATTCCAGGGAGTGGGAGGTGACGAAGGTCACCTTGTCGCGGCCGGCGAGGGCCAGCTCGCCCATGGCGGCGCCGAGACGCAGGCCGGGGTTGCTCTCGGCGGCGACCTGCGGGCCGCACGCCTCGGCCATGCCGCGCGCCCGGGAGAGCAGGCGGCCGGTGTCCATGCCGAGGAGCGCCGCCGGCACCAGGCCGAACGGGGTGAGGGCGCTGTACCGCCCGCCCACCTCCTCGGGAGCGTTGATCACCGCCCGGAACCCCCGCTCGCGCGCCATCGCCTCCAGCGGCGTGCCGGGATCGGTCACCGCCAGGAAATGCCGCCCGCGGTCGGGCACTCCCTTGAGCATCTCCCAGAAGTAGAAGAAGAAGGAGCGCATCTCGGTGGTGGTGCCCGACTTGCTGGACACCACGAACAGGCTGCGGGCGGGGTCGAGCCGCCGGGCGAGCGAGCGCACCGCGTCGGGATGGGTGCTGTCGAGCACCGTCAGCGCCGGATATCCGAAAGCGGGGCCGAAGGTCCGCGCGTAGACCTCGGGCGCGAGGCTCGAGCCGCCCATGCCCAATACCACGGCGTCGCGCATCCCTTCCAACTGCGCGTCCCGCCCCAGCCGCGTCAGCCGGTCGACCTCCGCCGTCATGCGGTTCGGCAGGTCCAGCCACCCCAGACGGTTGCTCAGCTCCGGGATCGGCTCCGGCGACCAGAGCTGGAAGTCCTTCTCCCACATCCGTTTGCCGAAGGCCTCGTCCCGCCACCGCGCGAGCCGCGCATCCACCGCGGCGGCAAAGCCACCCAACCGGAGATCCCCTTGGTCGCTCATCCTCGCCTCCTTTCTCCAGCGAGAGGTACCTTATCAAACCCTCCAGGCCGGGGAGGGCGTGCTACGATCCACCGTCGAGGGAGGGAGCGATGCGGTCAGCGCTGAAGTGGAGCCTTGCCCTGGGGGCTCTGGCCGTCCTGCTCGCCGCGGGATGCGCCCGCAAGGAGAGGGGCCACAACTACATCGTCCGTGGACAGGTGGTCGAGCTGCCCAGCCCGGCCAACGGCAATCTCCTGCAGCTCCATCACGAGGCGGTCGACGATTTCGTCACCCGCGACGGCAAGGTGGAGGGCATGGACTCCATGACCATGCCGTTCCTGGTCGCCCGCAACGTCCCGCTACGGGACATCAAGCCCGGCGACAAGATCGAGGTCATCCTGCACGTGGACTGGCAGGCCGACCGGGCGGTCGAGATCACCGGCCTGCGCAAGCTCGCACCCGACCAGAAGCTCGACTTCCGCGCGGCCCATCCGCCCGGCAAGCCGTAGCGCACGACGATCTCCAACACGCGATTCCAAGGAGGAATTCGACATGCCGGTACGCAAGGCCAACGCGGTTTGGGAGGGGGGTCTCAAGGACGGTCACGGGACGGTGAAGCTGGGCAGCGGCGCCTTCGAGGGGCGCTACTCCTTCGGCTCGCGCTTCGAGGAGGCGGGGGGGACCAACCCCGAGGAGCTGATCGGCGCCGCGCACGCCGGCTGCTTCTCCATGGCCCTCTCGGCGGGCCTCGGCCGCGCGGGCCTCACCCCCACGCGCGTCGCCACCACCGCCAAGGTCCACCTGGAGAAGGTCGGCGAAGGGTTCAAGATCACCCGCATCGAGCTCGACAACGAGTCCTCGGTGCCGGGAATCGACGAGGCCGCCTTCCAGGAGGCTGCCCGCAAGGCCAAGGAGGGGTGCCCGGTCTCCCAGGCGCTGGGCGGGGTGGAGATCACGTTGAACGCGCGGCTGGTGTAAGGCCTCACCTGCCCTCTCCCTTCCGCCGTTCGGGAGAGGAGGGCTCCGCTGAGGTGTTATCGGACCGATCTGACGGATCCGTCGGATCGGTCGAATGGCTCCCTTTTGGATGAGGTTTCTGGAAAATATCGATATCCATCTATTTTCTCCTTGACTTCTCTTCCTCCGGCCCATACCCTCCTTTCTGCCACTCACCCAATCGTCTCTGAAGGAGAAGTTTTCATGGCTTGGAACCCGAAGAAGAGCGACGATCCGCCGTCCCCGCAGCCCCAGCCGACCGCGCCGCGTCCCATGGCCGCCGCGCCGGCCTTCCGAGCGCGCCACGATCGGCCCCTCGATCTTCATCAAGGGCGATCTCAGCGGTGAAGAGGATCTGGTCATCGAGGGCCGGGTCGAGGGGCGGGTCGACCTCAAACAGAACAATGTGACCGTCGGCAAGAACGGCCGCGTGAAAGCCGACGTCTTCGGCAAGGTGGTCGTCGTGGAGGGTGAGGTGGACGGCAATGTCTTCGCCCGCGAGCAGGCGATCCTGCGCCAGTCGGGGTCCATCTGCGGTAACATCACGGCACCGCGCGTGATCCTCGAGGACGGCTCGCGGTTCAAGGGGAGCATCGACATGGAGCCGCCGAAGGAGATGGGTGGCAACGGGCCTTCCCGCCATGAGGCGGCGAGCAACAACAACCGGTCCGAGGCCTTGGGAGTGACGGCCACCGCCTGATGAGCTGGTTTTCCCCCCGCGGCTCCGGCCCCCGCAAAGAACAGGGCCGGGTTCAGGTCGAGGTCGAGCCGGACGTCCACCGCTCGCTCGCGCTGGCGGCTCTCTGCGAGGAGATCCGCCGGCGCAAGCTGACCGTGCTGGACCTCGGCTCGGCCGTCGGCTCGAACGTCGAGTTCCTCTCGCAATTCGGCTGCAAGCTGTTCATCGAGGACCTCTACGCGGCGCTCTCCACCCGCATGGACGGGGACCTCGCCGGCCCCAGCTTCTTCGCCGAGCTCCTCTCCGTTCCCGAGGATACCCGCTTCGACGTGATCCTCGCCTGGGATCTCTTCGACTATCTCCAGCGCAAGGAGCTGGCGGTGTTCGCCGAGCATCTCCGGCGCTACACCAACCGGGGCGCGCTCCTCTTCGCGCTGATCTCCTACCACAAGACCATCCCGGCCCAGCCGTACCGCTTCCGGATCAAGGACGACCAGCACCTGATCTACGAGCGGCGCACCGGCGCCGAGCGACCCTCGCCGCGCCTCGCGCCGGCCGAGGTCACCAACCTCCTCAAGGAGTTCCGCGTCGACCGCTCCTTCCTGCTGAAGCACGGGATTCAGGAGTATCTGCTGGTAAGAGAGTAGGGCCTACACCACGTATTTGCCCTCGGGCTGCCTACCCTCCGAGGCCTCACCCCCTGGCCCCTCTCCACTCCGTGGAGAGGGGGAACGAAGAATCCGAATTCAACAACGCTGATCTCTGGGCCCTCCCTCTCCACGAAGTGGAGAGGGATCGAGGGTGAGGCTTCGAAGGGCAGGACGTCCCGAGGGCAACCCCGGCATGGACGCCTCCTTGCCAACAATCCCCGCCCTGCTCTACCGTGCTCCCATGACCACAGCCACCCCCACACAATTCCGCCGCCTCGGCTCCTCCGGTCCTTCCGTCTTCCCCCTGGCCCTCGGCTGCATGGGGATGTCCGGCATGTACGGCCCGTCCGACGAGGCCGAGAGCATCGCCACCATCCACGCGGCCCTGGACCACGGGATCAACCTGCTCGACACCGGCGACTTCTACGGCATGGGGCACAACGAGATGCTGATCGGCCGCGCGCTCCGCGACCGCCGGGACCGGGCCCTGCTCTCGGTGAAATTTGGCGCCCAGCGCGGGCCGGACGGGAGCTGGCTCGGCTTCGACGCCCGCCCCGCCGCGGTCAAGACCGCCCTGGCCTACACCCTGAACCGCCTCGGCGTGGATCACATCGACGTCTATCGTCCGGCCCGCCTCGATCCGGCGGTGCCCATCGAGGAGACCATCGGCGCCATCGCCGAGATGGTGAAGGCCGGCTACGTTCGCGCCATCGGGCTTTCGGAGGTGGGGCCGGAGACGATCCGCCGGGCGCACGCCGTCCACCCCATCGCCGACCTGCAGATCGAATACGCCCTGATCAGCCGCGGCCCCGAGGAGAAGATCTTCCCCCTGCTCCACGAGCTCGGCATCGCCGTCACCGCCTACGGCGTGCTCTCGCGCGGCCTGCTCAGCGGCTCCAAACCGGCGGCCCAGGGGGACTTCCGGGCCCACCTCCCCCGCTTCAGCGGCGAGAACGGCGAGCGCAACCGGCGCCTGGTGGAGGCGCTGGAGCGGCTCGCCGCGGAGAAGCGGGTCTCGCCGACCCAGCTCGCCATCGCCTGGGTGCTCGCCAAGGATAAAAGCATCGTGCCCGTGATCGGCGCGCGCACGCGGGCGCAGCTCACGGAGTCGCTCGGCGCCCTGGGGATCGACCTCTCTCCCGAGGATATCGCTCAGCTCGAGGAGACCGTCCCCGCCTCCGCCGTGGCCGGCACCCGCTACGACGCGCACCAGATGCGGATGCTGGACAGCGAGAAGTAGGAGCCATGAGCCCGCGAGCGATCCGGACCACCTGCTGTATCGCCGGCGGCGGACCCGCGGGGATGATGCTCGGCTTCCTCCTCGCCCGGGCCGGCGTCGAGGTGACGGTGCTCGAAAAGCACGCCGACTTCTTCCGCGACTTCCGCGGCGACACCGTCCACCCCTCCACCCTGGAGCTGATGGGCGAGCTCGGCCTCCTCGACGACTTCCTGAAGCTCCCCCACCAGGAGATCCGCACTCTGAAGGTCGCGATCGGCGATCAGGAGTACGACGGGCCGGACTTCAGCCACCTGCCCACCCGGTGCAAATTCGTCGCCCTGATGCCGCAATGGGACTTCCTGAATTTCCTCGCCCAGAAAGGGAAGCGCTATCCGGCGTTCCATCTCCTCATGAAGGCCGAGGTCGCCGATCTGCTCGAGGAGGGCGGCCGTATCGCCGGGGTGAGGGCGAAGACGGATCAGGGGGATCTGG
>QHVW01000856.1 GCA_003223675.1 Acidobacteriota bacterium | reverse complement strand
TCGACGCCGCCCCAGACGACAACAATGTTCCCCTGTCCGTCCACCGCCGAGCCACGGACACCGAGCACAGGGGTTTTCCTCCGGTTTCTCTGTACCTGGAAATAGGGGGTTGCAGGCGAGCCGTCCACCCTCAATGCAAGTCCGTCGACATTCACCGGGGCGTCCGTGCAATCAGCGCATGGAACGAGGTATTCCAACAGAAAGAAGCCGCCCTGGGGCAGGCTGGTAGCGGCGCTGACGCCTGCGGAGGAGGGTGGCGGAGGGCTCGCCTTAAAGATCTTCCCAACCAATTCGCCGGTCGCGCTCACCGGTTGGCCGTACACGCGGTCAAAGCCGTCCGCGTCGGATCGGGAATAGAAGAGCATGAAGCCGCCGGACGGGTCATGGAGGGGGGCGATCAAAGGTGCCAGCGCGGGAGTCACTGGGATGTCGCTCGTATCGACCAGCACCGAGGTGGGGCCGAGCTCACCCTGGGGAGAAAGGGCTCTCGCCATCACCCGATCGGATTCCGGCTCAAGCCCGATCAGGTCCGTCCAGACGAACCACAGCCTTCCGGCCCCGTCGAACTGCAGGTCCGGATTGTCCTGGGCTCCGACGCTCTCGGGATTGACCAGGAACGCCGGCCCGAGGGGCGTTTGAGCCTTTAGGACCGAAGCGAAGAAGAACGCCTTCACAAAGCCAGCGAGCCAAGGTCGCCAGTTGCTCCGTGCTTTGCTTCGTATGGAGCATCTCTGAATCATAGACGTGGCCGGCTCTCCTGGGCTCATCTCTCCGAGAAACGCGCGGCAAAAACGTCGAGATCAGTCCCTGTGTCAGGGTTGAACCCCTGCCAGACGACAGCGAAGATTCCGTTGGGACCGAAGGCGACTTTCGGAGCTTCGCCACAGGCGTGGTCTCCCAGAGCTACGGGAAACTCTGGAGCCGCCGGGGTGCCGTCGCGTCGATAGAGCCTGGCCCGCACTTGAACGCACTGCGGACGAGCGAGAGAAAAGCTCTGCCATGCCACCACGAAGTTGCCGTCGTGGTCCATGGCCACCACCGGTGCGAAATCCTTTTCTACCCGGTCCTCGTTGACACGGAATTCCGGGCCGACCTTTTTCCCCGTCTTCGAGAATCGCTGCGCGAAGATCGAACGGAGCAGCCCGCCGGGGAACTGTGTCTGCCAGACGACCACGAAGTTGCCCTCGGCGTCGGCTGCTACGGAAGGCGCGAACTGAGTCCCGCGAAGCGTTGTATTAACGGCAAACTCCTGGTTTATCGGCTTGCCGGTCGAGGAAAAGCGCCGACCACGAACATCGGAGTAGTCTCGAGCATCAGGATCACCATTGACGTGAGCCCAGGCGAAAATGAGATTTCCTTGACCATCCACCGCCAAGCCACGAGTCCCGGGCACCACATACGAAGATTTGCGAGAGACGCGGTAGGACTGGCTGACTGGAGAGCCATCTGGGGCAAGGATACGAGCGTTGATAACGCCATTCGACGGACCATTGCATGTCAGGCAGGGGACACCGAAAGTCATCAGGGCGAATCCCCCTGCCGGAAGAGGGGCCACGGCCGAAGCATCTGTGGCCGCGGGGGGTGGGGGTGTCAAAAGAATCCGCTCACCCAATGGCCTTCCATTCTTATCGAACTGCTGCCCCCAAGCCTGGTCGAAGCCATCTGGATTCGGCCGCGTGTAGATGAGATAGAGCCCCCCATCGCTTATTGGTGCGACCAGGGGCTCCAGAGCCGGAGTCAGCGGGATGTCACTCGTGTCGACCAGCATCAGAGTCGGGCCGAGCTCTCCCACCGGAGAAAGGGCCCTCGCCATCACCCGATCGGATTCCGGTTCCTCCCCGACCGTGTCCGTCCAGACGAACCACAGCCTCCCGGCGTCGTCGAACTGAAGGTCCGGGTCGCTCTGTTGGCCGACACTCTCCGGATTGACCAGGAACACCGGGCCGACGGGAGCTTGAGCCCTTAGAGCCGAAACAAAGAGGCCTACTACTGCGATACCAGCGAGTTGGGCCTTCCATCTGCGCGGGATTCTTCTTGGCATAGAGTACCTTTCAATCCAGCGAGCCCACTGGAGTCTCATCTTCTATCGGGTGTCCTTGAGCATTGTAGCGCCGCTCTCGCAACCCTTTACCCTGGCCGTTGGCTCCGAGCCCCTCCCATACCACTCGGAAGCTGCCATCCCGCTGCACTTGGAGAGTTGCCAGCCGCCCGACGCCGGCGTGCGTGGAGTTGACCCGGAAGGAGCGTCCCGAGAAAATTCCGCCATGCAGGATCCGCTGCGCGTAGACGTCGCCTCCTCCGTGCTTCCGATCTTCGGTGCTCCAGGCTACCCAGAGGTCCCCTTGGCCGTCGGCTTGCACCAGCGACATCGTGGCGACACCACCACCCGGATCCGGCGGAAGACCGATCGTATCCCCGACCGGAGCACCGGTAACGTCGTAAATCTGCAGGTCAATCTCCCCTGGATCGTCCACTGCCAGAGTATGCCGGGTCCAACTGACCGTAACATTGTTAGAAGAGTCGGCAGTCACGCTCGGCTCCGCTTGTTGACCTTCAGCGGGTGGGCTTACCAGGAACGGATCGCTCAGTGAATTTCCTGAGCTGTCGTAACGCCGCGCCCAGATCTCGTCGAGCCCGGTGTCTGGATTCCCTGCCTCCCAAGTGACGAAAAAATTGCCGAGGGTGTCTCGGGCCGGGGTGGGTAGTTTCTGAAAAGAGATACCGTCTGGATTGACCACGATCGGGTCCCCGACCCGGGTATCGTCCGGAGCAATGACCTGCGCTATGACTGAGGTCGAAGAGTCCTCAGAGAGCTCGGTCCAGACTTCGAGGTCGTTGAGAGCCATATCCGCTACCGCCGTTGTGTTGGTTGCATTGACAGAAGTGGCGCTGGCGGCGGCTCCCTTGGTCAGTCTGAGGACCCAATCACAGAACTGAGCTCCTGATGGGCAACCCACCCTTCCCTGGAGCGTAATGAGCCCGTTCCCCGTGCTACAGGAGGCGAGCAGATCAGAGCTTTTGTCGCGTGGATTTACCCACCCTTTGCTCCATGTCTTATCACAAGTCAATCCTGGGAGAGCATTGGTGACACCGGTCGTCTTGATCTGCACGCTCGCTATTGAGCCCGAAACGACTCCCGGAACATAGACCAGGGCATACTTGTAATTTCCAGCCAACAGCATTCTCTTCTTCTCGTTGTCCGGATTTGCCCCTGTCGTGGCCGGATTGGTCGTCGCCGTGTTCACCACCGGGTTGTTGGCGATCAGGTTGTGGCGCGGCTCGAGATCGGTCCACGGGGCACCCCGGAAGAGGCCGCCGAGCCTTGCCAGGTCTTCGTCCGCCCACGACTGGTTTTGGTTATAATTATTCGAGTAGATCCCCGGGTTGGACCAGTTATAGATCCCCTTAACGCCGATCGTGTAACCGAAGGAGCCCGAAAGGGCGCTGGCGTATGCCGTATGCCGTTCTCCCTCCCGATTGTCCGGGTCTTCGGCGACGGTGGTGAAGTCCTCATAGGCCCCTTCGGAGTTGACGGACGGCTTCGGCTGCCCGGGAGGCAGGCTGGTCGGGCAGGCTTGCACCGTCGACAGGGCGCCCTGGCAGCGGAAGCGCACCGTCAGCTCCCGAGCCCGGCAGACGGCGCGCGCGTACTCCTGGCCGCTGGCGTAGCTGCACGGTGAGCCCAGGTTCCCCTTGTGGCCACTCTGGAAGAATTCGAAGCTCAGCCAGTCCGCGGCGTGGAAGAGGTCGTAGTCGGTGAGCGCTGCCCCACCGGCGAGCTGATTTCCCGTGAGTTGGCGCGGCGCGGCGCCATGGAGGGCCTGTCCCACGGCCGTCATCGCATCCTGAGTATGGAGAAGACCGTCATCCAGGAGCTCGTCGACTTTGTCATCGAAGCCTGGAGAAAAGAATACGAAGCTCCCGGCGAGCCGCGCCGCAAGCTGGCGAGCGAAGGCTTCGGCCGCGTCCTTGCGCGGGTATTTCTGCAATGGCGTCAAATTCGTGCCTGGGCCGCCGCGGTCGGTCGGATCGATGAGACCCCCCACGGTGACGACGATCCCTGCATCGTTGGCATCCTTGATCATGGAATCCAGCTTCCGCCAGTAGACCGGATCCAGATAGCTGCACTCGTTGGGGACCACTTTGTAGTTGGCCGGGGTGCAGCCGGCGAGGAAGCCCGCGAAGCCGGAGGCTGGCAGCGCAGGCTGCGAAGCCGGCGCGTTCACATACTGGGTCGTCGGCGCCACGAGGATCACGGTGAATCCCTTGCCAGCGCGATCGCTGACGTAGTTCTTCCAGAGGTCCGTGCTCGGGGCGGCTCCCAGAGCTGGAAGAGAGAAGCCCGCGGGAGCGGACCAGGCCGTATCCGCAATCCAGGGAAAGGTCGTGCCTCCGTCGCCATAGACGAGAAAGCTTCCGCTTGCCTTCGGGGTCGGCAATCCCAACCGGTAGAGCAGGTTGGCTCCGCCATAGGAGGTGACGTTGATCGCCCCGCTTTGAGTCAGCCCGGAATCTCCTGCGCAATTGGGCGTGGTCGCCCCTGAAACCCCCACGGTCGAGCAGGCGGTGTTCCAGCACCAAGTCCCGGCGGGAAGGGCCGTCCGCACCCTGAAGGTCTTGGCCGAGGAGCTGCCGGGAGCACCATCCCAGAAGCCCGCCTGTTGGAAGCAGTCCGGAAATTGGCACGAGCCTGGCGGAGTGGAGCCGCAGGTGGCGTTGCGGTAGAAGGTTGCCGTGAGCCGCAGGTCCCGATAAGGATTGGAGCTCGCTCCTGCGGTGTAGTCGGCGCTCGACGTGAGCTCGCGTTCCCACCGTTCCCAGGCCACCGCCGTGTTGCTTGCCAGGCTCACGGTATCCCAATAGAACGTGGTGCCACCGGAGCCGGGGACATCCTGAAGGAGACGGATCTTCACCTTGGCGGTGCTTGATCCTGTAGTGAAGAATCCGCTCAGGCTTTCCCAGTTGGAGGTTCTGCCCACGCTCGTGGCGCCGACCTTGCTGGAGAGCTGGATATCCGTGCTCGACAGCTCGAGAATCTGGATGCGCGCCTGCTTGTCTTTGACCGGAGAGACGTTCACATCCAGGCGGGCCGCCACCCGGTAGGTCACACCCGCGGAAACCGCGATCGCGTCGGAGCACACGCCCACATCACCAGCCTGGGACACGGCGACCCGCAGAGAGCGGGAGCCCTGGTCCACGGGCGAGGTGGCAGACCCCAGGGTTGCGGTCCCTGAGGATGTACAGAGGCTCCAGTTGGAGGGCGAGGTACCTGAGACCGACTCGAACGACGGATTCGGAGCGAGGTTCGTCTGCCCCAGGACCACGGCCGGCGACGTCAGCAAAGCGCACAACGCGTACAGACCTATCCCAGACGCCCGAAGGGCGGCGATCGCTCCACGCATGAGTGTTCTCCTTTGACCCCATTCTATCATTCCGCCTGGCCTCCCCAGGCCCTGCCGCGATACGATGGCCGGATCATGCTCCGGCGAACCCCCGTCACCCTCCTCCTCCTGACCGCCATCGCGGTCGGCTACGTCCTGCAGCTCGTGACCGGCGACCAGGTCACGGAGCTGGGGGCCAACTTCGGACCGGCGATCCGGGCGGGGGAGTACTGGCGGCTGGTCACCAGCATGTTCCTGCATGGCGGGCTCCTCCACCTGGCGCTCAACGGCTGGGCGCTCTTCCAGCTCGGCTCCCTGCTGGAGCTGCTGATGGGCTCGCCGCGGATGCTCCTGATCTACTTCGGCAGCGGCATCGCCGGCTCGCTCGCCAGCGCCACGTTCACCCAGAAGCCCAGCGTCGGCGCCTCGGGGGCCATCTTCGGGCTGCTCGGCGCCCTCATTGCCTTCCTCCTCCGCCGCCGGGGCGCGCTCACCCCGCAGGGGAAGTCGATCCTGATGCAGCTCGTGGGCTGGGCGGCGATCAACGTCTTCTTCGGCTTCTCCACCCCGGGGATCGACAACTCGGCCCACCTGGGCGGCGGCGCGGCCGGGCTCCTGCTCGGCTTCCTCCTGCCGGAGCCCCGGCGGAGCCTGCCGGCGCCGGAGTACGGCGGAGAATATGATGGCCCGGTGTAACGGTTTGTTAGGATAGGGTCTTACGACCACGACCCCGGCTCCCGGGCGCCGCCCCACGGCGGCCCCCCTCAGGGGACAATCGGGAGACGAATCTGGAGGATTTTGCCGCATGGCAGCACGACGCATCATGAACCGCCTCTACTACTTCACGATCGAGGACGAGAGCATCCTCTCGGAGGCGTTTTCGCAATTGGAGAAAGACGCCTACGCGATCACCTACAAGGTCGCGGGGACGGAGGACGTCTTCGTCACCACCAGCGAGACGAAGGACGCCATGGACCGCAACGACATCCCCTACAACCTGCTCGCCGAGGAGGACGGCTCCCGGATCGCCGTCTGGCATTCGCCGCTCTCCCGCGAGGAGCTGGGGGACTACGAGGACGCGGTGCGCGCCCTGGCGCTCGCCTACCGCGCCATCGCGGTGGCCTGCGTGGGGGTCAACGGGGAGAGCAATCTCGGCTTCGACCTGTCGAACGGTTCCAAGCCTTACACCTACTTCACCGCGCCCGCCGGCCACACCTTCATCTGGCGGCTGTTCCGCGAGCGCGACGAGGCGGTGGACTTCCTGAGCAAGCTGACGGCCGGCGAGAAGAAGGCCGTGGAGTGGGCGGAGTCGATCCCGCTCAGCTCGTCGAAAGAGCTGAAGTCGTACCACTGAGGAGCCCCAGCCTGACCGTTCTGCCCCTCTTCGAGCCCACCTACAGCGTCGCCCAGCTCTGCGGTGAGGTGAAGGACTTCCTCGGCGAGGCCTTCGCCGCCGTCTGGGTGGCCGGGGAGGCGCAGCGCGTGCGGCCGAGCGCCCGCGGCCACGTCTACTTCGAGCTGGTCGAGAAGGGGGACCGGGACGAGATCACGGCCAAGCTGGACGCCGTGATCTGGAAGACGGACTTCCTCAAGGTCCAGCGGCTGCTCGCCGCCTCCGAGCAGAGGCTCGTCGACGGCGTCCAGATCCGCTGCCGGGGGAGCCTCGACTTCTATCCGCCGGGCGGCCGGTTGCAGCTCTGCGTGCGCGAGGTGGATCCCTCCTTCACCCTCGGCCTGCTGGAGCGGCGGCGCCGGGAGACGCTCGCCGCGCTCACCGCCGCGGGGCTGCTGGAGAAGAACCGCGCCCTGCCGCTCCCGGACCTGCCGCTCTCGATCGCCCTCATCACCTCGCACGGCAGCGCCGCCTACCACGACTTCCTCTCGGGGCTGGTGGAGAGCGGCTACGGCTTCCGCGTGCTCTTCATCCACGCCGCCATGCAGGGGCGGGAGTCGGAGCGCGAGGTGGTCTCGGCCCTGGCGGCGCTCCGCGGCTTGGCCGTAGATTGCGCCATCCTGATCCGCGGCGGCGGCTCGCGCACCGACCTCGCCGCCTTCGACAGCCGGGCCATCGCCGAGGCGATCGCCCACGCGCCCTTCCCCGTGCTCACCGGCCTCGGCCACGAGATCGACCGCGCGATCGCCGACCTGACGGCCCACACCGCCTTCAAGACCCCCACCAAGGTGGCCGAGTTCCTGATCGAGCGGATGGCACGGGCCGATCAGGCGGTCGAGGATCTGCGGCGGGCGCTGGCGCGGGAGGCGCTGGAGCCGCTGCGCGCCGGCCGCGAGGCGCTGGGCCGGGCCGAGCGCGGGGTGAGCCTGGCCCGCCTGCGGCTGGCCGCGGCGGGCGGCCGCATCGACGAGCACGCGCGCACCCTGGCCCGCCTCGGCCGCAGCGCCCTGCGCGACGCCGAGCGGCGGCGGGAGGCCCTGCAGGGCCGTCTGATCGAGCTGGCCCCCCGCAGCCTCGCCACGGCCGAGCGCGAGCGTTTGAGAATCGGCGAGCGGATCGCCGCCGCCGGCCGCGGCAAGGTGCGCGAGGCGTCCGCGACCCTCCAGGGGGTGGAGCGGCTCTGCCAGCAGCTCGCCCCGGAGCGCACCCTGGAGCGCGGCTTCAGCCTGACCCGCGACGCCGCCGGCCGCCTCGTGCGGCAGCGGACCCAAGTGAGACCCGGAGACCTCGTCACCACCCGCGTTGCCGGGGGAGACTTCAAGAGCCGAGTGGAGGAAGGATGAGTGACCCCAGAGAGAATCCGGAGCAGGCCGGCGAGACCCTGAGCTTCCGCGCGGCGATGGACGAGCTGGAAGGCATCCTCGAGCGCATCGAGGGGGAGGAGATCGACATCGACCGCCTGGCCGAGGAGCTGCGCCGCGCCGCCGTGCTCCTCGACCTCTGCCGCGGCAAGATCCGCAAGGCCGAGGTCGAGGTCACCCAGATCGTGCAGAGCCTGGAGGGGCCGGGCTCCGATTCCTACTGACTCTGTTTCGTCAGAGCTCTCGTCCCCGGCCGGTTGACCCTCATCACCCCGGCCCTCTTCTCCCATCCCTCCACCCACCCATCCGGGGAGAAGAGGGAGAAAGTTAGCTCAGCTTGCTT
>QHVW01000855.1 GCA_003223675.1 Acidobacteriota bacterium | reverse complement strand
CGCGGCGGGCTGCGGCGACGGCCGGACCCCGGTGGTGGTCTACTCACCCCACGGGCGCGACCTGCTGCTGCTGATGGAGAGGAGCTTCGAGGCGAAGCATCCGGACATCGACGTTCGCTGGCTCGACATGGGCTCACAGGAGGTCTACGACCGGGTGCGCACCGAGGCCCCCAACCCGCAGGGGGACGTCTGGTTCGGCGGCCCGCAGTCGATCTTTTCGCGCGGCGTGGCCGAGGGGCTGCTCACCCCCTACCGGCCGAGCTGGGCGGACGCCGTGCCGCCCTCCAGCCGCACCGGCGCGGACTACTACTTCGGCTCCTACCGCACCGCGCCGGTGCTGGTCTACAACTCCCGGGCGGTGCGGCGCGAGGAGGCCCCGGACGACTGGGACGGCCTGCTCGATGCCCGCTGGAAGGGGAAGATCCTGATCCGCGATCCGCTGGCGAGCGGCACCATGCGCACGCTCTTCGGCATGATCCTCGACCGCTCGCTGAAACGGACCGGGAGCCTCGACCAGGGCTGGCGGTGGCTGCGCGCCCTCGACGGCCAGACCAAGGAGTACGCCCAGAATCCCGCCTTGATGATGGAGAAGCTCAACCGCCAGGAGGGGCTGATCACCGTCTGGGAGCTCACCGACATCCTCTGGCAGGTCAAGCGCGGCGCGCCGCTCGGCTACCGTTTCGCGAAGAGCGGCTCGCCGGTGATCGACGACTCCGTGGGGCTGATCAAGGGGTGCCGGCATCCGGCCGCGGCCAAGGCGTTCATCGAGTACGTGGGGAGCTTCGAGGCGCAGGAGCTGGCGGCGCGCGGCTCCTTCCGGCTGCCGGCCCGCACCGACATCCCCGCCGGCGGCCTGCCGGACTGGACGCGCGGCGTGATTCATGACCTCATCCCCGCCGACGTCGACTGGCCGCTGATCGCCAAAAACGGCCAGTCGTGGATGGCCACCTGGGACCGGACCGTGCGCAACCAGGGCGGGACCCCTCACTGACATGTCCTTCCTCACCCTCGATCGACTCGACAAGAGCTTTGGCGGCAGCCCCGTCCTCCGCGGCGTTTCGCTGGCGGTCGAGAAGGGGGAGATCATCGCCCTCCTCGGTCCCTCGGGCAGCGGCAAGACGACCGCCCTGCGGATGATCGCCGGCTTCGAGACGCCGGACCGCGGGCGCATCCTGATCGAAGACGCCGACGTGACCCCCCTCCCGCCCGAGCGCCGGCACTTCGGCATGGTCTTCCAGCACTACGCCCTCTTCCCCCACCTGACGGTGGGAGAGAACGTCGCCTTCGGCCTCGCCGGACGCTCGGCCGGCAAGGAGGAGACGAAACGCCGGCCCCAGCGGGTCGCCGAGGCGCTGGCCCTGGTCGACCTCCCCGGCTTCGCGGACCGGCGGGTGGGAGAGATCTCGGGCGGCCAGCAGCAGCGGGTGGCCCTCGCCCGCGCCCTCGCCCCCGAGCCGCGCGTGCTGCTGCTCGACGAGCCGCTCTCGAACCTCGATCCCACCCTTCGCGAGCGCACCCGCCGCGAGCTGAAAAGCGCCATCCAGCGAGTGGGAATCACCACCGTGCTCGTTACTCACGAGCAGGAGGAGGCCTTCCAACTGGGCGACCGCGTGGCGGTGCTCCAGGACGGCGTGCTCCATCAGGTGGGGTCCGCGGAGGATCTTTACGAAAGGCCGGCCACCCGTTTCGTGGCCACCTTCGTGGGCCGGGCCAGCGTCCTGCCCTGCGTGCTCGAAGGGGACGGCGCCGTCTGGGTGCCCTATCCGCCGGGAGACGCGGCGGGTCCGGTACGGTGGTCCGCCGTGCGCTCGCCCGAGGCGGAGGGGATGAAGCCGGGCGAGGAGGCGGCGCTCGTGGTCCGCCCCGAGTCGCTGGCCTTCGTCGCCGCCGGCAACCCCCAGGCGCTCGCCGGCCGGGTGATCGAGCGGCGCTACGCGGGACCTGTGACCTACTATCAGGTGGCGCTGGCGCCGGGGGGCGAGGTGGAGGTGCTGGCCCCGTCCGGCGCCGCCACCGTGGGGGACGCCGTGCGGGTGGCGCCCGAGCCGCGAGGACCGGCGCCGCGGATCTTCCGCAGAAACCGCTGACCGCAGAAACCGCTGAACGGGATCGCAGGACGTACAGAACTTTGACGCTGTTCCAGCCGTAGAAACCAAGCCGTGAAACGCGCGCCCCTCCTCCCCGCTCTGGCCCTTGCCGCCCTCCTTGCCTGGTTGGTGGGCTATCCGCTGCTGATGACCCTGCTGGAGGCGCTCGGCGGAGCGAAAGGATGGACGCTCCATTGGTTTGGCGAATTCATCCACCGGCCGGACGAATGGCTGGCGCTCTGGCGGAGCCTGTGGATCTCCGCCGCTTCGGTGCTCCTGGCGGCGCTGATCGGCATCCCGCTTGCCTTCCTCTTCGAGCGTACGGAGTTTCCCGGCCGGCGGGTCCTCGGCGCCATCGTGGCCCTGCCGGTGGCCCTGCCGCCGCTGGTGGGGGTGATCGCCTTCCTCTTCCTCTACGGCGAGAGCGGCTTCGTCTCGCGGGCGGTGCAGGCCCTGCTGCGGCTCCAGGATCCGCCCTGGCGGCTCACCGGACCGCTCGCGATCCTGCTGGTGCACGCCTACTCGATGTACGTCTACTTCTACCTGTTCACCCGCGCCGGGCTCGCCCGCCTGGACGCGGCGCTGCTGGAAGCCGCGGCCTCGCTCGGCGCCGGGCGCTGGCGCGCGCTCTTCCGGGTGACCCTGCCGCTGCTGCGGCCGGCGCTCGCCGGGGCGGCGCTGCTCACCTTCATGACCGCCCTCGCCTCGTTCTCCGCCCCCTACCTCTTCGGCGGCGGCTTCCGGGTGATGACCACCCAGATCATCGCCTCCAAGCTCAACGGCGAGGTCGCCCTCGCCCAGGTGGAGACGGTGATGCTCGCCGGGCTCGCCCTGCTGGCGCTGGGAGCCATGCGGCGGGCCGACCGGATGGTCTCGGTCGGCACCGGCGTGCGCGGGATCGCGCCGGCCCGCCGTGAGCTGCGCGGCCCGCTCGCCCGCGGCGCCGCCGGCCTGTTCGGCTGGCTGCTCGCCATCCTCCTGCTGCTGCCGCACGCCGTGCTCCTGCTGGTGTCGCTGGTGCCGGCCTTCACCTGGACCTCCGAGCCGTTCCCGCCGGTGCTCAACCTCGGCAACTGGAAGTCCCTGGTCACCGCCTCCGAGCACCTGCGGCCGCTCGTCAATTCGCTCTGGATGGCGCTCGTCGCGACCGCCCTCGCCCTGGCGATCGGCTTCGCCGCCGCCCGCCTCGCCTCGCTCCGGAGCGACCGCATGCGGGGCGTGCTGGAGGGGATGATCGCCATCCCCTGGGCGGTGCCGGGGACGGTCTTCGCCATCGCCCTCGCCGCCACCTTCAGCGTCAACCAGCCGTGGATCGGCCGCTTCGTGCTGATCGGCACGCCGGTGATCCTGCCGCTCGCCTACGTGGTGCGCGACCTGCCGCTGACCGGCCGGGCGGCGCTCGCGGGCCTTCGCCAGCTTGATCCGGCGCTGGAGGAGGCAGCGGCCTCGCTCGGCGCCGGGCGCTGGCGCCGGCTGACCCGGGTGGTCCTGCCGCTGCTGCGGCCGGCGCTCGCCGCCGGCGCCGGGCTCGCCTTCATCACCGCTCTCGGCGACTTCATCGTCTCCATCGTGCTCTACACTTTCGACACCCGCCCCATCTCGATCGAGATCCTTTCCAATCTCCGCCTCCAGGATCTCGGGATGGCGGCGGTCTACGGCGTCCTCCTGATGACCGCCAGCGCGGCGGCGTTTCTCCTCTGGGGGCAGGGCGAGGCCCGATAAGGCAAAGTCTCCATGAATTCCAGCGCCCTCAAGCAGCTCTGGGTCCTCATGGCCACGGTTTTCGTGGACATGATGGGCTTCCTCATCGTGGCGCCGACGCTGCCGTTCTACACCACCCACCTGGGGGCGCGGCCGCTCGTCGTCACGCTGATCATCTCGTCCTTCTTCTTGGCGCAGCTCCTCTCGGCGCCGTTCTGGGGGCGCTTCTCCGACCGCTACGGCCGGCGGCCGGCGCTGCTGGTGGGGCTCGGCTCCTCGGCCGTCGCCTACGTCCTTTTCGGGCTCGCCAATTCGATTTGGCTGTACTTCCTCTTCCGTCTGGTGCAGGGGGCCGGAGGCGGCACGACCGGCGTGGTGCAGGCCTACGTCAGCGACTCCGTGCCGCCCGAGAAGCGGGCCGAGGCCCTGGGTTGGATCAGCGCCGCGACCAGCGCGGGCGTGATGATCGGCCCGGTCATCGGCTCGCTCGCGGCCTATCTCGGCCCCAAGGGACCGGGCTTCGTGGCGGCCGGGCTCTGCGCGCTGAACGTTCTCTTCGCCTGGCGGTGGCTGCCGGAGTCGAACCGCCAGGAGGGCGCGGGCGCGGCGAAGAAGCGGCCTCAGCAATTGCGTCAGGCCGTCCTCAAGGTGCTGAGCGATCCGGGCTCGCCGGTCAGCTCGCTGATCCTGATCTACGCCATCGGCATGCTGGCGTTCATGGGGATGAATGGCGTCCTGGTCCTGTATCTCGGCAAGGTCTACAGCTTCACCGAGCATACGATCGGCTATCTATACGCCTACATCGGCGCGATCGGGGTCATCATGCGTGCCGTGCTGCTCGGGCCTACCGTGCGGCGCTTCGGCGAGGTGGGGGTGACGCGGATAGGATCGCTGTCGCTGGTGCTGGGGCTCGCCCTGACCCCGCTCCCCGCCATGCTCCCGTTCTCCCGGCCGGTGCAACTCACCCTTCTGGCGCTGGTCGTGCTGCTGGTACCAGTGGGCACGGCGCTGCTCTTCCCGGCCACCACGGCCCTGGTCTCCCGCCGTTCGGAGAAATCCGAGATGGGACAGACGATGGGGGTCCAGCAGTCCTTCGGCTCCGTCTCCCGCCTGGTCGGCCCCGTCTGTGCCGGCCGGATCTACGAGATCGACATCCGCTATCCCTTCTGGGCCGCGGCGGCGGTCATGCTGGCCACGACCTTCCTCACCTCCCGGCTGACCGAGGGGGAGGGGGAGGCCAGGGTGGCGGTTGAGGCGTCGGCGGCGGACCGGGCGTAGGAGCGGGGCACAGACCTACACGGACAAACACGGGCTCTCAAGGACAGGAGGCCCGGTTTCGGTCCTTGCCCGTCCGTGCTCGTCCGGCTTTACCCCTCCGGAACCAGCCACTCGCCGTTGACGTTGTCATGGACCAAGCCATCCATGAAGCGGGCGATCTCGATGAGGACGGCCTCGACGTCGGGCTGGGTGGGGTCGAGCTGGAG
>QHVW01000854.1 GCA_003223675.1 Acidobacteriota bacterium | reverse complement strand
GAGGCCCGGATGCCGAGCCGCTGTAGCGCCGCCACGTGCCCCATCTCGTGGATGTAGAGCGAGAGGATGAGGCCGACCGCGAAGGGCCAGCCGAAGACGGCCCAGTAGACGCCGAGCGACAGCGCCATCGAGAACAGGGTGCCCGCGTTGGTGAAGCCCAGCAGCAGGAGCTTCCCCTTGGTGAGCACCAGGAGCAGCAGGGTCTTGAGCTTCCAGACGATCAGGCCCAGCGTGGCGAGCACGCCGCCGCCCTTCTTCCAGCGGCCATCCTTCTCGCCGGGAGCTCCGGCCACCACCGGCGCCGCGTCGAGACGGCGGGAGAGGTCGGCCACCTTGGCGGAGATCTGCTCGAATTGCCGCGAGCCCGCCGGCAGCAGCGGCAACGCCTGACGCCAGGAGGCGATCTCGGCGGTGAGGTCACCGCTTTCCGCCGCGCTCCCGGCCGCAGCCGCCAGATGCTTGAGCTCGGCGGCGTGCACCAGCGAATGGCAGACCGGGCAGCTCAGCCGGGAGGGGGCGAGCTCGGTCCCACACTGGCCGCAGCTCATGACCCGGCGGGAGCGGAGGCCGGCGCGGCGCCGACCTGGAAAGGTCCGGAGATCGCCAGCTCCACGCGCCGGTTGATCTTCCACGCCTCCCAGAGCCCGAAGGCGATGATCAGGAGAGTGATGGGGTGCTGGAGCGCGTTCAGGAAGGGGACCGCGGCGGCCAGGAGGAGGATGGCGCCGAGGCCCAGCACGACTTGGCCGAAGGTGACGGGCGCCTTCGCCTTCGCCGGCCGCGGAGCCTTGCCGGACGCCGGCTGGGTGGCGGCTCCCCCCGCCTGGGCCGGCGCCGTGGCGGCCGCTTTCTCCTTGTCCACCTGCTTACTGATCTCCGTGAAGATCGCCGGGAGATAGGTGGAGACGATCGCCATGTAGGTCAGGAAGATGGCCAGCGCTTGGAAGACCCCTCCGCCCTTGCCGCGCGCCCCCCAATGGACCGCCTTGCCCACCCCCCAGCCGACGAGGATCGCGATCAACCCGATGTTGTAGCCCGTGGCCTCCCGCACCGCGTAATAGAGGATCGATCCCGCCACCGCCGCCCCGAAGCCCGCCAGGGCCGCCTTGAGGAAGCCGCCGGCCCCTCCCCGCTGCTGGAAGGCCTCCTCCACCGCGTAGCGGCAGCGCTCGCAGGCCATCTTCTCGTTGATCTCGAAGTAATTCCCCAGCAGGGCGTTGCCACAGACGTCGCACCGCGGGCCTGCGGGCTTCGGCTCGACGAAGTCGGCACGGTCGAGCTGGATCTCCCCCGGGGTGACCGGGACGGGTGGGGGCGTCGGGTCGCTCATCTCGCTTCCTCCTGAGAGACTCTCACCGGAGTGACCGCGGAGGCCATTCCATTTCCTACAGCCGGAAATCCCGCCGTACCTGACCGTTCTCCAGATCGAGCACCACCACGCGCCCGCGGTCGTCGGCCAGGGTGAGGTATTGGGTGGTGAGGCGGAGGGCCACCTTGGCGGAGCGCCCCAGGGCCACCTCGGCGCGGACGGCGCCGGAGGGGAGGTGGATCAGACAGACGCAGGCCCCTTCCGAGGAGAAGACGGGCAGCGCGGCCCAGTCGCCGGTGATCGCCGGCTCGCCCGGCCGGCCCGAGGCGTCGAGCGGGATCTCCACCACCGGTCCGTCCTGGATGTGCCACCCGTGGATCTGCAGGAGGATCTGCTTCCCCGCGGCGCCGCCGGGGGAGGGCTCGGCGAGCGCCCCCTCGGGCGAGATGGCGATCCGGTGGGTGCGGCGGATCACCGGCGCGATGGGGACCGGATCGCGGCGGCGCAGGGTGAGCGAGGGGAGCTCGTAGGTCCAGGCCTCGGACGGGTCGCCCGAGAGCACCAGCGAGCAGCGGGCGGTGGAGCGGGCGATGGCGAGCGCGCTCCCCGGCAGGCGGGAGAGCCCCCAGGAGCCTTCCAGGCGTTTGGCCGTGGCATCGGCGGCGAGCAGGCCGTCCGGGCCCGCCACGAACCAGAGGGCGCCGTCGTAGTCCGGCGCGAAGGCGTCGAGCCGCGCCTCGCACCAGGGCTCGGCCCGGCGGAGGGAGAAATCGAGGCGGGCGAGCCGCCAGGAATCCCCCCGCCGCGCCAGGGCGATGGCCCGGTCGCCGTGGTCGGAGACGACGAGCCGGTGGGCCGGCTGATCGAGCTCGGCCACGATCCGGCCGCCGCGCGTGAGCAGGCGGACCCCGGCCTCGCCGAGCGCCACCGCGGTCAGGCCGTTGGGGAGGAACGCCGCGTCGTAGGCCGGCCGGGTCCCGGCGTCGCGGGCGGCGATCTCGACCTCCAGCGGCTCGCCGCGGGTGATCCAGAGCGTGCGCGCGGGGATCGGCAATGCCAGGGTGTCCGCGCGCAGGGCGCCGTCGCCGGCGAAGGCCGCGAGCTGCCGGAGGCCGGCCGTTTCCATGCGGGCGCCGAAGCGTCCCGAGTCGCGGGCGATGGCCCGCACGGCGGCGCGGGCCAGCGTCGCCGTCCCGGGGGAGCGGTCGCCGCGGCGCAGGGTGTCCGCGAAGGCCAGGCGGGCGGGCGCTCCCTCGGCGCGCCAGCTCTCCAGCAGCCTCTGGGCGGCGCCGCGCACCTCCTTGAACGGCTCAGGGATGAGGGCGACCTTGCGGGCCAGCATCCGGCCGGCGGGAGCGCCCCCCTGATCGATGGCGAGGTCCATCCATTCGAGCGCCCGGCGGCGCTCCTCGGGGAGCTGCCAGACGGTGTCCACGGCCGCGGCGTAGTCCCCCGCCGCGGCCATCTCGCGGGCCCACAACCGCCGCAGCTCGGAGGCCTGCTCCGTCTCCCGGCTGCGCTCCAGGCGGGTCACGGCGTCGGCGAAGGCGCCGGTGCGGTGGGCGATCCGCAGGCCCCGCTGGCGGTCGCCGGCCAGGAACCACTGGCGGACCACCAGCCCCGGCGGGAGGTCGCGCGCCTCGGCCATCTCGGCGGCCAGCCGGAGCCGGCCATGGCGCTCCAGGAAGGAGACGGCCTCCTCGTGGGCGTGCAGCACCTCGGCGAGCAGGAACGCGGCCTCCTCGATGCGGTCCTGGGCCTCCAGGCGGTGGAAGGCCTCGCGGTAGAGCCGCCGCAGCTCGCCGTGGAGATCGGGGGAGATCTCGGCCACCGACCAGGGGCGCGAGCGCTCCGGGCGGATGTGCAGATCGGCCCGTGGTGCGAAGGAGCGCAGCGGCAGCCGGCGCGGGCCTCCTGCCGCTTCCGCGGCCAGGGGGATGGCGTGCCGCAGGGCGCTCTCGAAGTCGCCGCTCTCGAACATCTCCTTCATCTTGCGGATGTAGGCCGTGTGGCGGCGGCCCACGGCCCGCGACAGGCGCGAGGCGAGGGCGGTGCGGCCGGTCAGCCGGTGCAGAGCGGTGGCGAAACGGGAGCCGGGGCCGCCCCCCACGCTGCCGGAGCGCGACCGGTGGGGCTCCGGAGCCTCCGGCGGTCCGGCGGCCTCCGGTGGGGGGGCCGGCTCCTCGCGGGCGAGGTCTCCGGACGGCGCGAGGGTGGCCGGCTCGCGGTCCTCCGCCCGGCGCGGCCCGCCGCCCCCCGCGCGCAGCAGGCGCACGCAGGCGGCGTCCTCAGGGAGATCGAGGGCGGCCTCAGGGGTTCGCGGCAGGGAGACGCAGACCCTGCTGGCGCCGGGCTCCAGCGCGTCCCAGATCTGGAAGTGGCGGGCGGCGGGTAGATTGGGCGGAGCACCGAGCCGGGGCGCGCCCACCACCCAGATCTCGTCCCATTCCGGACGCTCCTCCAGACGCGAGCGCCAGGCCGCGATCTGGGGGTTGGTCGCCTCGTGGGGAGTGCGGGCGCCCACCAGCCGGCGCACGCCTTCCGCCGTGATGCCGGGAGAGAGCGGCGCTCCCGGTTCCTGGAGCACCCCCCAGGCGAAGCGCACCCCCGCGGTCTCAGCCCGCCGGGCGAGCGCGAGGAGGGTGGCGATCTGCGCCACGCGAGGCCCGCCGAGCTGGCCCGGCCCGCCGTCGAACACCGCCAGGCAGGCGCCGCCGGTGGCGGGAACGGGCAGGGGAGCCAGCAGGGAGGAGACCCGGTCGAGCAACGGCACGAGCGCGGGCGCCGCCTCGGAAGGCAGAGCCTCCAGGTACGGCGTCCAGACCGACGGGCCTGCTGACTCCATGGTGAAGCGCGCCCCCCAGCTATCCGGGAAGACAGCCGGCATCCCAGAACGGAAAGAGAAAAGTTGCCCTATCTTAAGGTGTGGCGAGTGCGGAGTCGAGAGACGGGGAGTAACAAGGTCACAACATTACGCGGATCTCTATGGGAGCCCGCCCTGGAGGGGCGGATATTCACCAGCCTGGGGTTTCAACCCCAGGCGGATGGAGGCGCCGCCGTTTCCGTCTCGGGACCGCGTTCCGCCCCCGGCCCCCCACCTGGGGTTGAAACCCCAGGCTGGTGAATATCCGCCCTTCCAGGGCGGGCCTCTCCGCCCTCCGCAGATTGCGGTCTGGTATCCCCTTATCGCAGCTCCACCACCGCCAACCCTCCCGGCGTCACCGTGGCCGTGCCGGACCACGAGCGGCCGTCGGCGGCGCGGGCGGTCACCTGCCAGACGCCGGCAGGGAGGCGGTCGAAGCTCCGGGCGCCGTCGTTGAGGTCCCATTCGGACCTCACGCGGCCGTCCCAGTCGAAGCCGCGGTAGACCCCGCCGCCGCTGGAGAGGACGACCGTGGCGTCACCCTTCAGGTCCGGCACCTGGACGCGGAGTTGGCCGGCGGGGGGCAGGACGACGTGGACAGCCGGCCCCGGGACCGGCGCCGGAACGGTCGCCGGCGCCGACTGGTCGGCTTCGATCAGGAGCAGCCAGCTCCCCGGCGGCACGTTCGGGATGCGCGCCCGGCCGTTCTCTCCCGTGAGATAGGTGCCCGTCGAGACCGTCGCGCCGCCGCCGTCGAGCGCCGCCACCCGGACGCGCTCCGGCGGCCGCCCGGTGGGGAGCAGGGCCTCCACCGTCACCCCTTCCGTGGGATCGAGACGGATCTCGACGTCGCCGAGAGGGGGATCCCCCACCTCGATCTGCCGCTCGCCGGCCGCGTAGCCCTCCTTGGTCGCCTGCACCGTCCAGGCTCCCTCTTCGACCTCGGCCAGGCGGAAGACGCCGCGGGCGTCGGTGGTCGCGTCCGAGAAGAAGGGATTGTTTTTGGAGCCGCCCTCCGGGCTCTTCACGAAGATCCTGGCCCCGGAGACCGGCGAGGAATCGGTGGCGTCGACCACCCGGCCGGAGAGGCTCGCCGTATGCAGCTCCACCCGGATCGTCTGGTCTCCCGTGATCTCCACGGTCTCCTTGTGCCAGGCGCCGGTCCCCGTGCCGGCGTTGAGCTCATAGGAGCCGTCCGCGAGCCCCTCGAACCGGAAGGCCCCCTGGAGATCGGTCGAGGCCCGCAGGGCCTGGCTGGGCCGGGTGAGGAGCAGCGCGGCCCCGGCGAGCGGCTCGCCGTTGCGCAGCACGACGCCGGTCAGCGTGTGGCCGCCGCTGAAATTGAGGTCGAGACGGGCCTCGGAGGCGCCGGGCTCCA
>QHVW01001027.1 GCA_003223675.1 Acidobacteriota bacterium | reverse complement strand
CGGCTCTCGACCTGGCCGTCGACCGGGATCTGCAGGAGCTCGTCCTCGGCCGCCCGCCGCCTCTCGCGGCGGCGAGGGAACGCTGCCGCGAGCCTCGCCACCTCGTCTTGCGAGAGGGCGATCCCATGCTCGGCCCTTAGCCGCTCGGAGGTCTCGGCGCAGGAGAGGCCATCCCGGAGGAGGAGCCGCTCCAGGAGCACGCCGGCCGGTCCGCTCCGGCGGGAGGCCGCGGAGGGGCGCCATTTGCCCCAGAGATGGACCCGGTAGTCCCGCAGCAGGTTCGTCAGCACGACCGACAGGAAGGTCGGAAAGGAGCTGCGGCCCTGCCAGCTTCCGAGGATCCGATAGTCGTCGTCGACCAGCTTGAAGAGCGCCCAGGCGCGAAACTCCTCGGCCTCGGAGCCCGGCAGGCCGCTGCGCCAGCTCACATGACGGAGGCTGCGCTGGATGAGGTCCAGGTGGGTTTCGAGGAGCGCCCGGCCCCGGTTCTTCGTGCGGGAGGCTGGCCGGGGCCGGGCCGGGCGGAGGGTTGGGAGACCAGGGTCCGTAGCCGGCGCGGTGCCACGAAGTCCTGAAGAAGCCCTGTTCGATCTCTGAGAAAGTTCTGAGAAGGCCGGACCGTCGGCCCCTCATCACCCCGACCCTCTTCTCCCATCCCTCCACCCACCCTACCGGGGAGAAGAGGGAGAAAGTTAGCCGAAGAGTGTCTTAAAGCCCCTCTCTCCCTGGCAGGGGTGGGCGGAGGGATGGGAGAGAGGGGTTGGGGAGTGAGGGCTCAACTCAGCAGCGCCTCCCCGGCCGGCTCGCGCAGGTTGTAATGCGAGCTCATCACCCGGCCGTAGGCGCCGGCGTTGGCGATGAGGAAGACGTCCCCTTCCTCCGTGGCGGGCAGGCGGCGGGAGCGGCCGAGGATGTCGCCGGTCTCGCAGATGGGGCCCACGACGTGGGCGATCCAGACGGCCGGCTGGTCGAGCCGGGTGAGGTTGAGGATCGGATGGTAGGCGCCGTAGAGGGGCGGCCGGATCAGCGAGTTCATGCCCGTCTCCAGGCCGACCCAGGTGACCTCCCCCTTGCGCTTGATCTGCGTCACCCGCGCCAGCAGCGCTCCCGCCTGGGCCACCAGAAAGCGCCCCGGCTCCAGCCAGAGCTCGAAGCGCGGGTTGGCGGTCTTGAAGCGCAGCAGTTGCTCGCCCAGGGCGTCCAGGTCGAGCGGGCTCTGCCCCGGCCTTTCCGGCACGCCGAGCCCGCCGCCGAGGTCGAGCACGCGGACGTCCGGAAAGCGCTCGGCGGCGTCCGCGAGGAAGAGCGCCACCTCGCTCCAGGCCTCCGGCGTCCGGATGCCGCTGCCGGCGTGCGCGTGGAGCCCCACGACGCGGGCGCCGCAGGCCGCGAGGAGGCCGCGGGTCTCCTCCATCTGCTCCGGCGCCAGGCCGAACTTCGACTGCGCCCCGGCGGTGCGGACGTGGGCGTGGTGCCCCCTCCCCCGCCCCGGATCCAGCCGCAGGAAAATCTCCCTCCCGCGGAAGACCTCCGGCCAGTGCCGCAGCGGATGGACGTTGTCCACCGTCACCCGCGCGCCGGCCGTGAAGCCGCGCTCGTACTCCTCGCGCGGCGCGAAGTTGGGGGTGAAGAGGAGCCGCGCGGTGTCGAGGCCGGGGAAGAGGGCGAGCACGTGGTCCAGCTCGGCCGCCGAGACGCACTCCAGGCCCAGACCCGCCTCGTAAAAGACCCGCAGCACGCCCGGATGGTTGTTCGCCTTGAGCGAATAGAAGAGCCGGTCCACGGCGTCCAGCCGCTGCAGCGACTGCGCGGACTCGCGCAGGCACGGCGCGTCGTAGACGTAGACCGGCCCACGCGCGGCGGCGATCTCCAGCAGCTCGCTCCGCCGGCGATGCCACCACTCGTGGGGCGAGATCCTGACCTCCTCCACCGGTCCGCCGAACAGCTCGCTCCAGGTGGGGCCGAACAGGGCGCTCTCCCCCTTCTGCCCGAACAGCAGCCCGTGGAGCTGGCGGATCAGCCGCTCGCTCGGCTCCTCGTCGACCAGGAAGGTGAGGTTGAGATCGCTCGCCGACTGGGTCATCAGATGGACCTTCAGCTCCTCGAACGCCTCCAGCACCGGCCCCAGCTC
>QHVW01000158.1 GCA_003223675.1 Acidobacteriota bacterium | reverse complement strand
ATAACCCCCATCCGGCTCTCTCGCGATGCGACCGGCGACCGAGCGCGGATCAAGTAAGACTGCGATTACTACGCGCTTGCCGGGGGATAGTTGCAGGGCCAGTGCCAGGGGAGGCGCCCTGGGAGAGGGCTCGGGAAATCGACTCTGCGAGGGGACGGGGGCGTCCTCTGGGAATGACTGGAGGGGTTGGAGACCCGCTCAGCCCTCCTCCCGCGGGTGCGCCTCCTCGATCCGGTCCGCGATCTCGGCCGGGATCGGGATCGCCTTGATGCCGCCAGGATCGTCGATCACGCAGCAGGCGCAGGTGGAGCGCCCGCGGGCCAGCGTCACGCCGTCGCGCGAGATCTCGAAGCCATAGGTCAGCGAGCGGGTCCCCTTGCGGATCACCCGCAGATGGATCTCCAGCACGTCGCCGAACCGGGCGGGGGATTGGTAGTCGCACGAGACCGCCACCCGCGGCCAGGAGATCTCCCGCCCCTCGTGCCGGAAGTGGACGCCGGTGCCGATCGCCGCCAGGAAGGCGTGCTCGGCGTTCTCCATGAAGACGAGAAAGCGCGAGAAGTGGACGATGCCGCTCATGTCCGTGTCCACGTACTCGACCTTCCTGCGGATGCGGTGCTCGTGCATGGGCCTCCCTCCCTGGCGGTCCGAGCCGCCTATGGTACTGCTACTCTTCGCGCATGCCACACGTCCTCGCTCTCGACCAGGGGACCACCAGCTCCCGGGCCATCGTCTTCGACGAGTCCGGCGCCCAGATCGCCACCGCCCAGAGGGAATTCCAGCAGATCTTCCCCCAGCCCGGCTGGGTGGAGCACGACCCCCGGGAGATCTGGGAGTCGCAGCTCGCCGTGGCCCGCGAGGCCCTGAAGCGCGCCGGCCTCGCCGCCCGCGACCTCGCGGCGCTCGGCATCACCAACCAGCGGGAGACGGTGGTGGTCTGGGACCGCCGCACCGGCGAGCCGGTCACCAACGCCATCGTCTGGCAGGACCGGCGCACCGCGGGCCTCTGCGACCGCCTGAAGAGCGAAGGCCGCGAGCCCCTCTTCCGCCAGCGGACCGGCCTGGTGCTCGACCCCTACTTCTCCGGCACCAAGATCGCCTGGATCCTGGAGAACGTCCCGCACGTCCGCGCAAACGCCGGCCGGCTCGCCTTCGGCACCATCGACTCTTGGCTGATCTGGAACCTCACCGGCGGCGCCCTCCACGCCACCGACGTCACCAACGCCTCGCGCACCCTGCTCTGGGATCTCCACCAGGAGGATTGGGACGACGAGCTCCTCGGCCTCCTGGGCGTCCCGCGCGCCCTCCTCCCCGCGGTGCGCTCGTCGAGCGAGGTCTACGCGGAGACGGCGCCCGGATTGCTGGGCGCCGCCGTCCCGCTCGCCGGGGTGGCGGGGGACCAACAGGCGGCGCTCTTCGGGCAAGCCTGCCTGCGCCCCGGCATGGTGAAGAACACCTACGGCACCGGCTGCTTCCTGTTGATGAACACCGGCGGCGAGCCGGTCACGTCCCGCCACGAGCTGCTCACCACGCCGGCCTGGAGGATCGGGGAGCGCACCACCTACGCGCTGGAGGGGAGCGTCTTCGTGGCCGGCGCCGTGGTGCAGTGGCTGCGCGACGGCCTCGGGCTGATCCGCTCCGCCGCCGACGTCGAGGCTCTGGCGGCGAGCGTGCCGGACTCCGGAGGCGTGGTGCTGGTGCCCGCCTTCACCGGCCTGGGCGCGCCGCACTGGGACCCCTACGCCCGCGGCGCCCTGATGGGGATCACCCGCGGCACCACCGCCGGCCACCTGGCGCGGGCCGCGCTCGAAGGGATCGCCTTCCAGGTGGCGGACGTGCTGGCGGCCATGGAGGCGGACTCCGGCGTCTCCGTGGCCGAGCTGCGGGTGGACGGCGGCGCGGCGGCCAACGACCTCCTGATGCAGCTCCAGGCCGACCTCGCCGGCGTGCCGGTGATCCGCCCGCGCGTCCAGGAGACCACCGCCCTCGGCGCCGCCTACCTCGCCGGCCTCGCCACCGGGGTCTGGAAGGACACCGACGACATCGCCGCCCACTGGCAGGTGGAGCGCACCTTCGAGCCCGCCCTGGACCGCGACGAGGCCGCCGCCCGGCGGGCGCGCTGGACCCGGGCCGTCGAGCGGGCGAAGGGGTGGGAGGGTTGAATCGCTCCGCCATGCTCGCCCGCCTCCTCGATGGCGGCGAGCAGCCGTGGGACGTCCTGGTGGTGGGGGGCGGCGCGAGCGGCCTCGGCACGGCGGTGGAGGCGGCGTCGCGCGGCTATCGCACGGCGCTGATCGAGGGGCACGACTTCGCCAAGGCGACCTCCAGCCGCAGCACCAAGCTGGTCCACGGCGGCGTGCGCTATCTCCAGCGGGGGAACGTCGCGCTGGTGCTGGAGGCCCTGCGCGAGCGCGGCCGGCTGCTGCGCAACGCGCCCCACCTCGTGCGCGACCTCCCTTTCGTGGTCCCCAGCTACGACTGGTGGGAGGCCCCCTACTACGGCGCCGGCCTCAAGCTCTACGACCTGCTCGCCGGCCGTATGGGGCTGAAACCCTCCCACCACCTCTCGCGCGAGGAGACGCTCGACCAGATCCCCACCCTGGAGCCGGAAGGGCTGCGCGGCGGCGTGGTCTACCAGGACGCCCAGTTCGACGACGCCCGTCTCGCCGTCACCCTCGCCCTCACCCTCGCCGACCTCGGCGGCGTGGCGGTCAACTACGTCTCCGCCGTCGGGCTGATCAAGGAGGGGGATCTGGTGCGCGGCGCGCGGGTGCGCGACGAGGAGACGGGGAACGAGCCCGAGGTCCGCGCCAAGGTGGTGGTCAACGCCACCGGCGTCTTCGCCGACGGCCTGCGGCGGATGGACGATCCCACCAGCCCGCCGCTGCTGGCCCCCAGCCAGGGGGTGCACCTGGTGCTCGACCGCCGCTTCCAGCCGGGCGAGAGCGCCATCCTGGTCCCCCACACAGACGACGGCCGCGTGCTCTTCGCCGTCCCCTGGCACGGCCGGGTGGTGGTGGGCACCACCGACACCCCCGTGGCCGAGCCCGCCCTGGAGCCCCGCCCCTTACCGGAGGAGATCGAATTCCTGCTCCAGCACGCGGCGCGCTATTTGATCCGCGACCCGGGGCGTGCGGACGTCCTCTCGGTTTTCGCCGGCCTGCGCCCCCTGGTGCGCGGCAACCGCGCGGCGGCCAGGACGGCCGCCCTGTCGCGCGATCACACCCTGCTCGTCTCCCCCTCGGGGCTGGTCACCCTGGCCGGCGGCAAGTGGACGACCTACCGCCGGATGGGCGAGGACACCGTCGATCACGCCGCCATGGTGGCCGACCTGGACGAGCGCCCCTCGCGCACGGCCGGGCTCCGCCTCCACGGCTGGGCCGGGGAGGGACCGCTCCGCGAATGGTCCGGCTATGGCGCGGACACTCCCGCCCTCGACCGCCTCGCCGCCGAGCGTCCCGGCTGGGACGAGCCGCTCCACCGCAACCTCCCCTACCGCGTCTGCGAGGTGGTCTGGGCCGCCCGCCACGAGATGGCCCGCACCGTCGAGGACGTCCTCGCCCGCCGCACCCGCTCCCTGCTGCTGGACGCCCGCGCCAGCATGGAGATCGCCCCCCGCGTGGCGGCGCTGCTGGCCGAGGAACTGGGGTGGGACGAGGAGTGGCAGCGGCGGCAGGTGGCGGCGTATGGGGAGGTGGCGCGGGGGTACTGGCTGGACTAATCCTTCATATGATCCAAAAACCCCGCCTGCACCGCCGCTCGCAGCTCGCGCAGGCGGTCCGGCCGGGCCTCCCCCTTGCGCGCCTCGACGATCAGGATGTGGGCCATCTCCTCGCTGTCCTCATAGGTGTCGTGGCGTTCGAGATCGCGGAAGAACGGGAGCTCGCTCTCGCCCCGCCGGCACCAGCGAACCTCCTCGAAGCCGCAGGCGGCGAGCGCCTCGGCCAGCATCTCGCGGTTCCAGAGGAACTGGTGGCGCCAACCCCGGAAGGCGCGGTTGATCGCCAGCGCCGCCTCCCGCCTCTCCGCCGCCTCCCCCTCCAGCCGGTAGTGGGTGAGCCACACCCAGTCGAGGTTGGGGGTGGTGAGCCGCACCCAACCCCCGTCCATCAGCACCCGGTGTGCCTCCAGGAGGAACCGCAACGCGTCGTCCACCGCCAAGTGCTCCAGGAAGTGCTCGGAGAAGACCGCCTCGGCGTCCGCGAAATCCAGCCCCCGCGTCACGTCCGCCACCACGTCCACCCCCGGCAGCCGCTGCGCGTCGACGTTGGTCCAGCCCGGGAGGCGGACGTTGCCGCTGCCGATGTGGAGGCGGAGCATGGGCGGGATTGTACTGATTACGGCTTCACCTCCCCCAGATGCTCCGCCTTCCACCGCATCGCCATCAGGATCCGGTTCCGCCCGCTCGGGTGGTCGAAGAAGATCCACTCCTCGACCGGACCCGGGGACATCTTGCGGTACTCGGCCAGGTGCAGCGCCGCCTCGGCCATGCCGTCCGGCTGGCGGGCGGCGTTGAGGCCGAAGAGGTCCGCCTCCGCCTCCTCGGTGCGGATGTGGGTTTTGATCACCGGCGTCAGCACGAAGAGGTAGATCGCGAACAGCGCGGCCAGGAGCGGCAGGCCGGCCGGATCGGCCACGCCGCGGATCCCCCAGCGCTCCCCCCAGCGGGCCGCGGCGCGGTCGAACCCCCAGCGCAGCAAGCCGAAGCCGATCACCAGCACCACGCCGAAGAAGAGCATGCTCTTGCTCACGTGGTGGAGCACGTAGTGCCCCATCTCGTGCCCCATCACCGCCTCGACCTCCGGCGGCGCGGCGCGCCGGAGCAGGTTGTCGTTGAGCGCGATGCGCGTGGTGCCGAACAGGCCGCTGACGTTGGCGCTCATCCGGTTCGTCTGCTTGGAGGCGTCGAACACGTAGACATGGTCCGTCGGGATGCCGTTCGCCCGCGCCAGCGACAAGATCGGCCCGCGCAGCGCCGGGTCCTGGAGCTCGGTGTACTTGTTGAAGACCGGCTCGATGAACACCGGCGACACGGCGATGGTAAATACCAGAAGGATCAGGGCCACGACCGCCCCCCACAGCCACCAGGTGCGCGGCGCCGCGCGGAGCACCCAGTAGAGGAGCGTCAGCGCGAGGCCGCCGAAAACCAGGGCGAGCGCGACCCCCTTGAGCTCGTCCCCCATCCAGCCGCCGAAGCTCTGGCTGGAGAGGCCGTATTGGTGCTCGCGGAAAAAATCCTCGTAGAGCGTGAGCGGCAAGCCCAGCACGAAGGTGACGAGGATGTACTGCACGGCGTAGAGGAGGGTCTGGAGCCACCGCAAGCTCGTCACCCGCTCGGCAAAATCGCGCATGCGGGCCGACAGCCGCGAGCCCAGGAGCAGCCAGGCCACGCCGAGCCCGTAGAGAAAATCCCACAACAGGAGCCAGTAGCCCCCCTCGAAGTAGGCGTCCGAGCGGGCCCGCTGCTCCGGAGTCATGCGGGCGAGATAGGCCTCCGTGGCCGCCTGCGGATCGAAATGCGCGGTGGCGGGGGCGGGGGGCGGGGCCTGGGCCGGCGTCTGGGCAGTCGTCTGGGCCGTCGTCTGGGCAGTAGTCTGGGCAGTAGTCTGGGCAATAATGGCCCCGGCGAGCGTCAGAAGCAGGAGGCCCAGGAGGACCGCCCGCGAGATCACGGTTCTCATCTTGCTCTCCTTTGCGCGTCCGGACTGTATACGCGCGAGCCCGGCCGCTGTTTCTCTTCCAGGCAAGGCCTTTGCAAAAGCGCTCCGCCGTGAGGCGGAGATGATGCATCGGTGCCCGGACGCCAGCCTTGACTCTCCCACCGGTATCGCCTCATGGGCCGGCGTCCGGGCCGGTACTCCTCCCGGGTGGAGGTAAGGAGAGACGTCGTGGCCGAGATCAAGATTGAGCCCAAGCGGCGCGTCAACGTGCTGCCCTGGATCGTGGGCGTGGTCCTGCTGGTGTTGGTGATCCTGGCGGCCGCGAGCGCGGCGCACCGGCGTGCGGCGGCTCCCGTCCACCGTTCGGGAGCGGAGGCGGCGGATACGCAGTGGGACAACATCCCGCCGAAGCTGCGCCAGTACGCCTGAGGCGAGGAAGGAGCGCGAAGGTGAACGAGACGAGCCGCTGGGCCTCCCTGCGCGAGGTACACCATCCGGACGTGCGCGGCTGGATCGTGGTCGGCGCCGACGGCCGGAAGATCGGCCAGGTACGTTTCCTGCTGGCCGACCCGCACGACGACGAGTCCCGCTTCTTCGCCGTGGAGCTCGACCAGACGGCGCTCCAGCAGGACCTCGACACCCCCGGCGGCGAGGGGCGGATCACCGCCGGCCGCTACGAATCCGACCCCAACCGCCCCGGCTCCCGGCCGTTGGCCGACGTCGACCCCACGGTGGGCGAGAGCGAGCGGACGGCGGAATTCAACACCGGCGCCCGCCAGCACGCGGCCGATTTCACCGGCGCCGTCCCCCGGGCCGACGACGGCCGCGAGGGGGGCTCCGGACGGCTCGAGCCCCTGCACGCCCTCATCCCCTTCCAGGCCGGCCGCCTGAAGGAGAAAGACCGGCAGGTGGTGCTCACCAGTCTGCGCGAGGCCGACCTGGCACGGCTGCCGGCGTTCCAGCCGGCGTAGGCCCTCACCCCTGGCCCCTCTCCCATCCCCTCCCCCTCCCTCACCGGGAGAGGGGAAACCTGTAGGGGCGCCCCTATGTGGGCGCCCTGTTTTTTCTCCGGCAAGTTGCAGGGCGGCCACACAGGGCCGCCCCTACAAAATCCCCGCGGGTGTGCCTTTCTCCCCCCTCTCCCGGTGCGGGAGGGGATGGGTCGGGAGAAGAGGGTCGGGCCCATGAAGGGGATCAATTGAGGGGCCCCCGCTAGCTTTTTCTGGTAGCAATATGCTAAAAAGTCCCGGAACTTCCGACGTCGAAGGCCAGGCACGGCGAGGCCGGAGGGGGGTCCCTTCCCGGTTCCGCATGTGCTGAAGCGCGGGAGCCGTCCACCCGACGGGGGACCGTTCGTATCCGTTTGGTCCCCTCGCGCCTGGCTGGAATCGCCGGTCATCAGCCCGTATCCGGGGAGTGGAGCACCGTGGAGCAAGAGCTACCGATCATCCAGATTCGCAACTGCCTGCTGGTGAGCATCCAGACGGAGCTGCACGACCGGCTCGCCCTCGACCTCCAGGCGTCGCTGATGGAACGCGTGCGCAACGTCAACGCCCGCGGGGTCATCCTCGACGTCTCGGCGGTGGAGGTCATCGACAGCTACATCACCCGGATCCTCAACGACATCGGCAAGTCGGTGCGGTTCATGGGCGCCGAGTGCTTCATCGTCGGCATCCGGCCGGCGGTGGCGATGACGCTGATCGAGATGGGGGTCGAGCTCGATTCGGTCAACACCGCCCTCAACCTCGATCTCGCTCTCGAGAGGCTCGAGCTGTTGCAATGAAGACGGTCGAGAAGGAGATCGGGTCGATCCTCTCGGGGACGATCTCGTCGATCACCCAGCGGAGCATCTTCAACCGCCTGGGGGGTCTGGCGACGACTCCGGTCCAGCAGCTCACCGCGAACGACCGCGCGACCATCATGCAGGAGCTGGAGAGCTCGGTGCGCCTGTTCGCACGCAGCAACAGCTCGCAGCTCATCGCCTCCTGCGCCAAGGCGCTCACGCCGGGCCCCGGCAGCGGCCCGATGGGCACCGCGTCCGGCGGCGGCGCCGCGGCCACCGTGCCGATGACGCCGAAGAAATTCTCCATCGAGCAGGAGAAGGACATCGCCACGGCGCGCCTGGAGGCCTGGAGCGAGGCCGTGCGGATCGGCCTCTCCAAGTTCGCCTCGGTGAAAGTGGCCACCGCCGTCTCCGAGCTGGCGCGCAACATCGTCTTCTACGCCGGCAAGGGCTCCGTCGAGCTGCGCTCGGTCAAGGACGACCGCGGCATCCTGGGGCTCCAGATCATCGCGGCGGACCAGGGGCCGGGCATCCCGCAGGCGAAGCTCGACGAGATCTGGGCCGGCACCTACAAATCGCAGCGCGGCATGGGCAAGGGTCTGGTCGCGGTCAAGAAGCTGGTGGACGACTTCCAGCTCGACACCCGTCCGGGGGTCGGCACCACCGTGACGTGCGTCTTCAAGGGGGAACGTTGAGAAGCGGTGGTTTCAGCCGTCCGTACAAGGGGCTGTCGATCTGTGGCGACAGCTTCCTGATCGAGGAGCGCGAGGGGGAGACCCTGGCCGCCGTCATCGACGGTCTCGGCCATGGCTACGAATCATCGGTGGCCGCCGGGCGCGCCGTCGAGGTGATCCGCGAATTCGCCGACCTCAGCGTCGGCCCGCTGCTGCTGCGCGTCCACCAGGAGCTGCGCCCCACGCGCGGCGCCGCCGTCGGCCTGATGAAGATCGACCAGGACGGCAAGGGGGAGTTCTGCGGCATCGGCAACATCGAGGTGCAGGCGCTCAACGGCACGCCGCCGAGCGTCTTCTGCCTGGCCGGGATCGTCGGCCACAACCTGCGCACGTCCAAGGTGATGCCCGTGGCGATGAAGCCGGGCGACATCTACTGTCTGATGAGTGACGGCATCTCCACCCGGGGCAACCTCAAGTCCTGCCTGCCGGGGGCGCCGGAGACGGTCGCGCGGCGGATCGTCGAGCACTGGGGCAAGGACCACGACGACGCCACCGCCGTCGTCCTGGTCTACGGCGAGAAGCCGAGTTGAAGCTATGAGCTCTTTTTCAATTTCAAGTGGAGGGGATATCCATGGCGATCGCGCGTGATGACAGAAGAGACCCGGGCAACGACCCGGCGAATTGGATCTCCGGCAAGCACGTCACCTATTTCGAGGAGCCGGACATCATCTACATGAGGTTCGGTGGCGCCGCCACCACGGAGGACTCCCTGGAGCTGCTCCGCCGCCAGGTCGCGATGTCGGAAGGGAGGAGCCTGCTCTTCTTCCTGATCGACGCCGAGGAGCTCGATAACATCGCTCCCGAGGGGCGCAAGGCGGTCGCGGAGACCCTCAAGGAAATCCCCCTGCGCGGCATGGCGGTCATCAAGGCGCCGCTCAAGGCCAAGGTGGTGACCAAGCTGGTGATCACCGCCATCAATCTGTTCCGCAAGGATTCAAATCTGAATCCAATCGCGTTTTTTGACACTGAGGAGGAAGGGCGGGCATGGATCGCCTCACGGCGAAAAATGTTCTCCCCATAAATTTGCATGGCGAGGAAGAAAAGTATGTCTGAGAGTGAGGACCCGCACGTCGTCGTCACATCCGAGCGCCTGCAGTCGGTGATCGAGGCGCTCTCCTACGCGAGCGTCGACGAATTCGAATCCTGCCTTTCGCTGCTCGAGCGCTCGGGCGAGCTCCGGGACGAGTTCTCGGAGCTCGAGACCGCGTTCTCGATCTTCGTCCGCGAGCTGGGCGAGGCCAAGTCGGAGCTCAACCGCACGCTCGCGCAGCAGGAGGCGATCAACCGCGAGCTGGAGGCCAAGCTGGAGACCATCGAGGTGCAGCAGGCGGCCATCCGCGAGCTGTCCACCCCGATCATCGAGGTCTGGGCCAGCGTCCTCTGCCTCCCCGTGGTGGGCATCGTCGACAGCCAGCGCAGCGCCGAGATGACCGAGACCCTGCTGGAGACCATCGTCTCCAAGCAGGCCCGCATGGCCATCGTGGACATCACCGGCATCGACGTGATGGACACCAAGACCGCCGACCACTTCATCAAGATGGCCCGCGCGGTGCGCCTGCTCGGCGCCGAGTGCATCATCTCCGGAATCAACCCTGGCATCGCCCAGACCCTGACCCACATCGGGGTCGACCTCACGGGCATCCGGACCCTGCGCAGCCTGCGCGACGCCTTGCAGCTCTACCTGCGGGAGACCGAGCAGCTCGTGGTGCACCAGCACTCCCAGCTCGCCCGCAAGCTGAGCTCCGAGACATAGCGGGTGGCGGGACCCATCCCTGGATTGGAGGAGACGCGGGTCATGCCGTCCGAGACCCGCTCCTTCGCCATCCAGGGGCGCAGCGACGTGGTGGTGGCGGGCAGCCAGGGTCGGCGCTTCGCGGTGCGCCACGGCCTCGACGTCCGGCGCGCCACGGAGCTCGCCATCGTCGTCTCGGAGCTGGCGTCCAATATCGTCAAGCACGGCGTCCGGGGGGAGATCCGCCTGATCTGGAGTCCCGAGACGCCGCCCCACGGCGAGATCGCCGTCGAAGCCCACGACGTCGGTCCCCCCATCCATGACCTGCAGCTCGCGATGACCGACGGCTACGACGACCGCGGGCCGATCGATCCCGCCCTGATCCTCCGCCGCGGCGGCCTGGGAACCGGCCTGGGAGCCATCGCCCGCCTGGCCGACCGCCTGGAAGTTCGAGAGGAGGCGGGGGGGAAGGTCCTCACGGCGCGGTTTCTGCTGCGGTGAGAACAGCGGTGCGGAAAGGCGGGGGTTCTGTAGGGGCGGCCCTATGTGGCCGCCCTGGGGGGAGGGAAATCCCCGATCCACCCCACCCGCCCAGGGCGGCCACATAGGGCCGCCCCTACAAAGGGCCCTCCCCGGCCTCCCCCCGGTACGCGCCCAGCGCCGACACCACCTCCGCCGGCACCGGAATCGGCTTGAGATCGCCCCGCCGCACCGTCACCAGCACGGCATACCCCTCGGCGGTCAGCTCGCGCTCCGGAGCGACCTTGTAGACCTCGAACTGGAGGCGCAGGGAGGAGGTGCCGACCCTGGAGACCCACATCTCGATGTCGAGGAGGTCGTCGAGCCGCGCCGGCCGGCGAAACTCGAAGTGGAGCGCCGCCCGCGGCAGCCAGAGGTCGAATTCCTCGAACAGCCGCGAGAACGGGAGGCCCGCCGCCCGGAACAGCTCGGTCTCGGCGACCTCGAAGAAGCGGACGTACGAGCCGTAGAAGATGATGCCCGCCAGATCGACGTCGCTCCAGCGGACGGTCTCGCGGATGCGGAAACGGCCCGGCGGGGCGGAGATCTCGGGTAGCTCGGCCACGGCGCGATCATACCCGAGCCGCCCCACCCGGTCCGGGGGCTCTCAGGCCGCAGCCGTCTGCAAGCTCCGGGCGCACAGCACGTCCAGCAGGGTGACCCCGAGGACCATCCCCAGCGCGCCGATCACCCTTTTCTTTTCGTGGTGAGGGGGCTTGAGCGCCGCCGCCAGCAGGGAGATGTCCACCGCGTCGCCCGCCACGCGCCCCCACATGCCGACCGTCGGCCGCTCCTCCATCAGCACGCCGACGCCGGTCGCCGCCTCGCGGGCCCCCATCGCGCGCAGGAGCGGGGTGCGGTCCTCGTCCACGCCGATCTGGCGGGCCAGCCACTCCGGAGCCAACATCTCGGTGAGACCGAGACCGATGCTGAACCATCCGAGCCCTTTCGCCAACTTCATCTGATCCATGCTGCAACTCCTTCCCGAAAAGACCCTCCGCCAGGGCCGTCGTGTTCGCTGGGATACAGGAGCAAGGCCTGTGCCCACCTCTTGAGGCCGGCCACGGCCGTCAGGCCGCCATCGTCGGGACGTCTCCCCTCGCGAGGCCATCCATGCTTCCTCCGCGCTCCCTCTCAGGACAGCCGGGACGCCGCCACCCTCTCGCGGTGGAGCCGGCTCACGTAGAGCGCGGTGGCGGCGTGCGTCGCCAGCAGGTCGAACAGCTCGTGATCCACCGGCTCCAGGCCGTGCTTGTGGGCGAGCAGCCGGAAGATGGCCAGGGCGCCGAGCACCGTCTCCCCCAGCTTCAGGGGGATGCAGGCCGTCAGGTGGGCCTCCCGCGGCGCGGGGATCCCCGGCGGCTCGCCCAGCAGGTAGCGGGCCCCCGTGGCGGCGGCGCGGCCGATCAGCCCGGAGCCGAGCGGCACGGTGGCATAGATGGCGGGATCGATGCCCAAGAAGCCCGTCAGGCGCAGGGCCCGCCCCTCCTCGTCCATCTCGTAGACGCCGAATTCCTCGCAACCGATCAGATTGATCACGATCTCTTTGATCGCCGCCACCACCTCGTCGTGATCGAGCGTGCCATGGAGCTGATAGCCCGCCACGTAGAGGTTCGCCAGATTGTTGTTCTGCTGCTCGATCTCCAGGGATTGCAGGGCAAACTGGCGGCTCTCCTCCTCGGTCTCGGCCAGCCGGCGGTGGAGATCCATCTGCTCCCGCTGGAAATGGTCATACTCCTCGCGCAGGTTGAGAAGCTTTTCCTGCAACGCCATCTTCTCGGCCAGCAGCCGGTTGCGCTCGGATTCCAGCGCCGCCGTCGAGCGCCGCAGCTTCTCGTTCTCGCTCAGCAGATCCCGCAGGTGCTGCCGCGTCTGCTCGCGGACGCGGAAAACATAATCACTCGGGCCTTCCCGATCGCTCTCTCCGCTCATCGCCGGCCTCCCTTCAATCGCCGAGCAGGCTCCTGACCCTGGTCAGGAGCTCCACGCCGTTGAGCGGTTTCAAAACGTAATCGGTGCAGCCGCTGTCGAAACCTTTTTCGATGTTCCCTTCCTCGCCGCGGGTGCTGACGATGATGATCGGAATGTTCCGCGTCGGGCCCTCCGCGCGGAGCCGGCGGCAGACCTCGAAGCCGTCCATCTTGGGCATCACGACGTCGAGCAGGATGAGGTCGGGCCGCTGATCCCGGGCGGTCTCCAACGCCTCCTCGCCGTCCCGGGCGGCGAAGAGCTGATAGCCCCCGCTGGAGAGGGCCACCCGCTCCATCATGATCATGGTGGTGGAATCGTCGACCAACAGAATCTTTTTCTGAGTCACGCGCGCCTCCTCCATTGATTGCAAAGCAATGCGACAAAAGATAAAGACTGCGAACGAGGCGCGCGATCCCCTTTACGGCGGCAGGAGATCCTTGCACACCCCGAGGTTACGACTGGATGACGACGATCTTGTAGCGAGTATACGAGGCGAAATGGGCGTTGTCCACAGGAATGCGCGGACCGGCCATACTTTAGCGTTGAATGTTATCGGTTATTGCGCAACCCGCCCGGGCTTGAAATCTGTACGGCGCGCGCGGGGTTGCATTCGGCCGGCTTTTCTGCCTAGCATAGGGATTACTTTTTTGGCGTGACATCTGGCTGGCCGCATCGGGGAGCGAAGGGGAGGGATTGACCGTGAGCTTGCAGACGATCGTCGTCGGCACCTCGCTTTCCGCCGTCAGCGACGGCATCGTACGCACCGGGGTGGCGGTGGCCCGCGCCACCGGCGCCGCGGTCTGGCTCGTCCACGTCTGCGCGCCGGCGGCCCTGCCGCCCGAGATCCGCAAAGGGGACAGCCGGCGTCTGGGGCAGCAGTTGGAGTCCCTGCGCGCGGCCCTCGCCGAGCAGGCGCGCCGGACGGGCCTCGCCGACCTCCCCGCCTTCCACGCCGACCGGCTCCGCCTGATGGTGGGCACGCCGGCCCGGGAGATCCTGGCGCTCGCCGACTCGGTGAAGGCCGACCTCCTCGTGACCGGCCCCGTGGAGGGGGGCGCCCTGCACCACGTCCAGCTCGGCACGACCGCCGACGAGGTGATCCGCAAGACGCCGTGCCCGGTGCTGCTGGCCCGCTCCCACACCGATTTCCCGCCGTCGCGGGTGGAGATCCCGGTGGACCTCTCGCCGCTCTCGGCCCACGCCTTCCGCCAGGGGCTGGCCTTTCTCGCCGGGATCGGCGGGCCGCCCGCGCGCACGGAGGTCTTCTTCGCCCTGAGCCCGCTGGAGCTCGAGGGCTCGCTCCAGTTCAGCCCCGACCAACTGAAGCGCATGGCCGCCGAGGAGCTCGACCGCTTCCTGGCCGCGGAGGGCCCGAGCCCGGTCCCCTACCGGCGGCAGATCACCACCGACTTCCCGCGCGGCGCGATCCTGACCGCCTTGGAAGACCGGCAGGTGGAGCTGGTGATCCTCGGCACCCACGGCCGCGGCGGCTTCAAGCGCCTGATCCTCGGCAGCATCGCCAGCGAGGTCGTCCGCTACGCCCGCTGCAACGTGCTGGTGGTGCCGCCGCCACCCGTCTACGTCGCCCTGGCGGCGAGGAACCGGGCGCGGGAGGCCCAGGCGTGAGGAACGTAATCCTCACTGGAGGCCCGGGGGCAGGAAAGACAACACTGCTCGCTGAGCTCTCCGCCATGGGCTACGCAACGGTCCGCGAGTCCGCCCGGTCCGTTATCGCGGAGAGGCTCGCTCGCGGCGAGAGCCCTCGACCCGCGCTTGTCGAATTTGCGCGTGAGATCCTGAGACGGGACATCACTGCGTATTTGGCTCAATCGCAATCCGTCGACTGGGTCTTCTTTGATCGCGGGCTGATCGATGCGCTGGGCCTGCTGCACGAAGCGTCGCCTCTGCCCCCCTCAGAATTGGCAGCCATGCTCCGTGCCTATCCGTTTCACTGCCCTGCGTTCATCTTGCCGCCCTGGGAGGCGATCTACACGACCGACGCGGAGCGAGATCAAACCTTTGCCGAAGCTGTCAAGGTCCACGCCCGGATCGTCCACTGGTACGAGCAGTGCGGGTACCCGCTATACGAAGTTCCTCGCCTGTCCGCCCGGGCGCGTGCCAGGCATGTCCTATCGGTCCTCAACGAAGGCAGCGCCTGATCCTTCGCGCAAGCGGACCGCCACCGGCTTGGCCGAGACACACTCCGCATGGCATTGACGCGAATACGGTCCTGCGGCAGTCTATAGTTAAGTTACACCAGGAAAATGAGATAGGTGATATCGTCGCCAACATGAGAGGAAACTCTTGATGCGAATCTCAGACCTAAAATCATGGATTAGCGATAATGATCTTCGGATCTTATTCTCCTTGATCTTCGTCAGTTGGGTTATCTATAACTTGCACCACCGAGGCATGACCTGTCTGGCAATCGCTCTCATCTTCCTTGCCGTCGGAGCGCTTTTTTTGCTGCTTGCCTTTTTCTTCGCTACGCCAAAGGAACCGTCGATTCGCTACGGAGATCAAGGGCGCTCCATTAACGTTGATTTCTCAAGCCCTCTGAACCTGGGCATACTGGAATATCTGAGGAGATCAAAAACACGCAGGAAAGCAGAGCTGGAAAGCGCCTCACCGGCGAGCGTGAAAAATCCACTCACCAAGACCAACACCCATCCCGAGGTCGGCGTGCGGCTCTGGGATGAGCTTGCGGCCTCACTGCCGGTCGATTGCCGGTGGATCGTTTATGGCAGACCGGCCTTGGTGCATCCACAGACGGGTGTCCTGTTCGGCATTGCCCTCGGGATGGCGTATTACCTGCGGCTGACCGCCGCCGACATGGAGCATGCCTTGCAAGCCGGAGCGAAAACCGAGATCAGATGGCCCGACGGCAGCACACTCGACCTGGCGAGGCAGTTTGGGCCGGGCTGGGTATGCGGTAACTGGCAGCCAGCAGAATTGGAATGGTGTCGCGCCGAGTATGAGGCGCTTGGGAGGTCCGCCCGACGAAGTGAGGCCATCTTTGGGTCGGGCACGAGAGTGACTTTATCTCCGAGATCGTGGGCTTCCTGAAAAGCGCCGGCTGCCTGGATGCCTGGAAAGCAGGTCAGCCCCGAAGGGGCGCAGGAATAGGAGCCTGGGGCTTCAGCCCCAGGCTTTATGCCTACGCCCCTGCCGGGGCTGGATTTCAGGACACCACTAAGGCGTTGATAGTTCTTCGTAGTCATAGGGAACTATACAACCGACTCTCTAAGTTTGACAGGTGTTAGAGACGAGTATATGATCTTTACGCTCGCTGAGAATGAGAAATTTGCGACAACTCGCACGCTTCATGCATGGCCCCACATCTTTGCCTTGAGACAGGAGCACCCCATGCAAGACGAGAATTCGATCAGAGTGGTGGAATCAACAGTCGGAATGATGGCGCACTGGGCCCCGTCGTTCGGCGATCGCGCCTTCTACTTCGATGCATTTCTCTCTCACAACGCCAACGACCAATTCGCGCAGAATGTCGCAGAGATGCTCCAACAATTGGACGTGCGCATCTGGGGGGACGCCAATGGCGACATGAGCTCCAGACGCGTCACAGGAAGAATTACACATGCGCTATATTCCTCCCGTTATGTAGTCGTTTGTGTCAGCTCCACATATCGTGACTCACCATGGATGAAAGCGGAATATCTGAATGCGCTCAAAATCGAAGCCCAAGCGCCTGGCTCACGTGTCATCGTTGTCTGTCCAGATAATTATGCGGCGAACACCAACGTACCAGAGGCACTGAGACATGCACCTACCTATATTGTCTCGAACAATACGGATGCTGCGCTGTTGGCATCATGCGTCAGTAGCGGAAATCGACTTCCTGCTGGAATGGTGTCCCGGCCTGGGAAACGACAAGAAGGCCCTAATGGGAGCGCGCTGCGCTCTGTGCGACAAAGATTTCGCCCCGATGGCTCAAAGTTTGGACGATGATCAGCGACGATTCCTTTATGAATCTGGATGTTGGTTCGCTCTATCGCCGAGCACAGACGATCGAGCAAATGGCCTGATGATCCTTGGACGCCTGGATCAGCTAGCGCTCGCGCCATCGGCTCGTACGTTTCTGTTCGAAGTTCTGGCAAATGAAACCAATGGACCTGTGTTGCGCTGCTTATCAGAATGGCTAACAAACCTAAGCACATCGGAGCTGATTGATCGTCTACCTGCTCTAGCCCATTACGCACTCCTAGACGAGTCGCTTTTTGAGGACAACAGTTCGCTCACCAAAATTAGATACGAGTTGCCCGAAGCATTACGTGTACGAATCGTGGTTGGCCAAACTCTAGACCTTGGGCTGCTTGGGTGTGCGGAGAGGGCCACCTTAGCTGTTGAACAGTTATCATACCACCTAGAAAGTAACTCGCAGGACGAAGAATCAAAGTACCTATCGGTCGATGTCGAATTGGTCCTACGTGATCTATATGATATCCTGATCGAGCATGATACACCTAGGCAGATACCCGACGGGACCAAAGTTGAGGAATTGTTCGTCATAGCAGCGGAGCGGGTTGCAACTCTGTGGGAGGGATCACGGGCCGAGGAAATGGCGGGGCTCGCGGAGTGGATTCCCGACTTCGTGGCCATTCCGCTTCTATGGGTTGCCCGGGCCCCTCAGCTACGAACGCAGGCGGTGGACGTATACTTACGAATCTGCAGCGCACTTAAGCGAATCCCGTGTCGCGTAGAACTTGGTGCGGCGCTTGCAAACGCGGTTCACAGTAAACCGCCTCGAAGCTTTCATGAGGCAGAAGAAGCAGTGGGATCTGCAATCAAGGGCGCGCGGTGGCGGGTATAGCCGATCGAGAGATGTAGCAGTAAAGACGCGCTCCGTTGAAAACTGGTATTCACCCCCGCCCCAGCCACACCAGCACCAGCCCCACCGCCGCCGGAATCGCCTGGACGAACAGGATCCTCCGGCTGGCGGTCGCCGCGCCGAACAGGCCGGCGATCAGGATGCAGATCAGGAAGAAGACTTTCACGCTGAAGCCCTGCGGGCCGAGGATGAGACCCCAGATCAGGCCGGCCGCCAGGAAACCGTTGTAGAGCCCCTGGTTCGCGGCCAGGTGCCTGGACGCCCGGGCCATCTCCTGCGACAGGCCGAAAACCCTTCGGCCGGTCGGTTTTTCCCACAGGAACATCTCGAGCACCAGAAAATAGACGTGCAGCAGCGCGACGAAAGCGGTGACGACGTCGGCGGCGATGGACATAGGCCCTCCCAGGGCTCAAGCGGCGGTTGCCAACTCGTACAGGTAGTCGACGAACGAGCGCACGGCGCCGTCCCACCCCATCACTTTGGGATTGGACGACTCGATCACGAAGTACTCGTCGGGCGCGTGCGCGCCGCTGCCGTGG
>QHVW01001026.1 GCA_003223675.1 Acidobacteriota bacterium | reverse complement strand
GAGCGCGCTTTTCATTACAAGATCAACCTTGACTCCCAGGAGATCACTGAGATGGTTCTCAAGCGAGATATATCCCAGAAGCCCGGGCGCCTCGTCGAACGTCACCAGCACGTCGAGATCGCTCTCTGGGGTCTGCTCGTCCCGCACATAGGAGCCAAAGACTTCCAGCGAGCGCACGTGGTACTTCTCCGCGAGCTCTGGAAGAAGCTCATGGAGCAGGGCGAGATAGCGATCGACGGGTCTTCCTGCCATGCGACCATTATAGCCGTGCTACCCTTCGCCGCCATGACGATCCAGAGCCCCTCGTCCGACTCGACCCTGCAGGCCTTCCGGTCCGTGCCGCGCACGGGGGTGGTCTTCGTCACCAAGGAGGCCACGGCGCGGGGGTACAAGCCCGAGGACCCGGCGTGGTCCAACCTCGGCCAGGGGCAGCCCGAGACCGGTCCGCTGCCCGGAGCGCCGCCGCGGGTCGAGTCGATCGCCATCGATCCCGCCGACCACTACTACGCGCCGGTCGCCGGAATCTGGGAGCTGCGCGAGGCCGTGGCGTCGCTCTACAACCAGATCTACCGGCGGGGGATGCCGTCGCGGTACACGGCGGAGAACGTGGCGATCTCGGGCGGCGGCCGGGCGGCCCTGACGCGCGCCGTGGCCTCGCTCGATCAGGTCAACCTCGGCCATTTCCTGCCCGACTACACGGCCTACGAGGAGCTGCTCGACATCTTCCGGCTGGTGACGCCGATCCCCATCCTCCTGCGCCGCGAGCAGGGGTACAGCTTCGGCGTCGAGGACCTGCGGCGGGAGGTGCTGGGGCGCGGGCTCTCGGTGCTGCTCTTCTCGAACCCCTGCAACCCCATGGGCAAGCTGGTCTCGGGCGGCGAGCTCGCCGACTGGATCGCCGTCGGCCGCGAGCTCGACTGCAGCCTGCTGATCGACGAGTTCTACTCGCACTACGTGTGGAATTTCGGCGAGGGGGAGCCGGGCCCCATGGTGAGCGCGGCCCGTTACGTCGAAGACGTGGACCGCGATCCGGTGGTGATCGTGGACGGCATGACCAAGAACTGGCGTTATCCCGGCTGGCGGGTGACCTGGACGATCGGGCCGCGCCCGGTGATCGAGGCGGTCGAGAGCGCCGGCTCCTTCCTCGACGGCGGCGGCTCGCGCCCGCAGCAGAGGGCGGCGGTCGATCTCATGAGACCTGAGCTCGTGCTCGCCGAGACGCGGGCGATCCGCGACACCTTCCTGCCCAAGCGGGAGCTGATGCTGCGCCGGGCGCACGAGATGGGGATGCGGATCTATCCCGAGCCGGCCGGCACCTTCTACGCCTTTGTCTCCGTGCGCGACCTCCCCGGGCCGCTCTCGGACGGCATGGCCTTCTTCCGCGCCGCCCTCGATCGCCAGGTGATCTGCGTCCCCGGCCTCTTCTTCCTCGCGCTTCCACCAGCACGTGCGCCTCTCCTTCGGCCCCACGCTCGAAGAGATCCGCGCCGGCCTCGACCGGCTGGAAGAGATGATCCGGGAGGCGAAGGGGTAGCCAGGACACCTCCGTCCCCGGTGAGAGACATACTGTTCGTTTTTTCTATCGGAGCCTCCGTAACATCAAATCATTGAACGGCCGCTGATTCATCCTGTTGAATTCAGGCCGCTCCCTGGAAAATCTTTCGCGGCTCAAACCCTTACTGTATAAGCATTTTCCCGATCACCGATCCAACTGGCATCCTCCTTGCGCTCTATAGGTGCAGCGCAACACGGGCCTGTCTTCCCGGGAGGACGGTCCAAATTATGGGAGGTTTGGAAAATGCGATCGAATCTCGTTCGAATGGCAGCGCTTTGTATACTTTTCCTGACGGGAAGCGGTCTGGCCTGGGGATCGGGCTCCGGCCAGGGATTGTTCTTCCCGGGCAAGGATGGCCAGCCCGTGCCGGCGCCCGTGCTCGGCGCCACGGTCGAGGTGAAGGTGACGGGGATCATCGCGCGGGCGCGGGTCACACAGATCTTCACCAATCCTTCGCAGGAATGGCTGGAAGGGGTCTACGTCTTTCCATTGCCCGCGGACGGCGCGGTCGACACCCTGCGGATGAAAGTCGGAGAACGTACGCTCCAGGGAATCATCCAGGAAAAAGAGGAGGCGCGGCGGACCTATCAGGAGGCCTGCGCGCAGGGGGTGAAGGCCAGCCTGGTCGAGCAGCAGCGGCCCGACGTCTTCACCACCAAGGTGGCCAACGTCGGCCCCGGAGAGACGGTGGAGGTGGCGATTGAGCTCCAGCAGGTCGTGCAGTGGGACCACGACCGTTTCCGATGGCGGTTCCCCATGGTGGTCGCCCCCGGGGAGAAGGAGGCGGGAGGCGGGGGGCTGCTGCTGCCACCGGTGCGCCGGAGAGGGGCGCCGCCGATCAATCCCTTCGCCTTCCACGCGGACCTCAATCCCAGCTTCCCGCTCGCGAAGGTGGAAAGCCCGAGCCACGCCGTCACGGTGGCCGCGGGAAAAAACTTTCAATACGCGGTCGATCTCAAGAATGAAACAGCGCCGGCCGATTCCGATCTGGTCCTGGAATGGGCGCCCGCCGTGGGCCGCGAGCCGCGCGCGGTCTTCTACTCGGAAGAGGTGGACGGCGAGCGGTACGACCTCCTGATGGTGATGCCGCCGGACGCGCCCGAGGCGGCGGCCGCGCGCCTGCCGCGGGAGACGACGTTGATCATCGACACCTCCGGCTCGATGTCGGGGACGTCGATCGAGCAGGCCCGCCAGGCGCTCCTGCTGGCCCTCGACAAGCTCCAGCCCACCGACCGGTTCAACGTCATCCGCTTCAGCGACAGCGCCACCTCGGCATTTCCCGCCAGCGTTCCGGCCAGCCGCGACGCCGTCGAGAAGGCTCGCCGCTTCATCTCCGGCCTTCAGGCGGATGGCGGCACGAGCATGCTCCCGGCGCTTCAGATCGCGTTCCGCAACCCGGCGCCGGCCAGTCTCGTGCCGCAGGTGATCTTCGCCACCGACGGCGGGCTCGACGATCAGGGAAAGGTGGTCAATTTCCTCTCCACCCACCTGGGCGGCCGGCGGCTCTTCCCGGTGGCGATCGGCTCAGCCCCCAACTCTGCCCTCCTGCGCCAGTTGGCGGCGCTCGGTGGCGGATCGTTCACCCAGATCCCCGACAGCGGTCATGTGGCATCGGCGATGTCGACCCTGTTCGCGCAACTCGACGCGCCCATGCTCCAGCGGATCGAGGTGCAGTGGGGCGATCCCTCGGCCGAGGCATGGCCCGCACGGATTCCCGATCTCTATCTCGGCGAGCCCTTGGTGCTCACCGCGCGCTCCAGCGACGGCGGCGGCCCGGTGAGGGTCTCCGGAAACCGGGGCGGCTCGGCCTGGAACGAT
>QHVW01001025.1 GCA_003223675.1 Acidobacteriota bacterium | reverse complement strand
CGTTCATAACCTGATAGATCGGGGTGGACGGCTTCAGCGGCGCGCCGGCCCGCATCGCGGCGCCCACGATCGTCGCCGTCACGCTCTTGGCCGCCGAGCGCGTATCGTGCAGCTTGTCGCGGTGCTCGCCGTGGAAATACTCTTCCAGCACCAATTTTCCATGCCGGGCGATCAGGATGCCGTGGATCTCCGGGCTGTCCACCGACTCCATCGGCGTTTCGAGGAGCCTCTGGATGAAGCTCTCGATGGCCGCGCGATCGATGTCCACCTCTTCGAGGGTCGCCGTGGGCCAGCCGTCGTCGCGGGCCGGCGGCGGATGGTAGACGTAGCGGCCCGGGCTCTTGCCGCGCGGATAGAAATCGCTCTGGTCGCCGTCGCGGCGGAAGTCGTAGGTCCCGCCGCGATTGGGAAAGGATAAAGTGATCACGTCGTTGGCCGCATCATAGGTCCCGGCGGCCAGCTCTCTTTCTTCCTTCTGCCCCGGACGCTTGCCGATCAGCTTCACGGCGTTGCCCTCGCGCACGAGACGGTCGACGCCGAGCCAGGCGCCGAAGTCGCGCTCCGGATTGCGCAGGAAGACGCCGAACGAGCCGTCCGGCCATTTCCGCGCCAGGAGATAGAGGGTGAACGTGTCCTCGTGGGGCACCACCTGTCCGCTCCACCGGTCCGGGCCCTCCGGCGTCAGTTGGACGGGCGACGCGTATTTGCCGTTGATCGCCTCCGGTTGATACCAATGCCCCCGCAGGACGCCTCCGTCCCGCAGCCGGCCGCGGAACGATCCCTGACCGTTCGGCAGCTCGAAGGACAGCTCGCCCTGATCCACGCGGACGGGCACGGTCTTCCCCATCATCTCGGCGGTGTACGCGGACCCGCTGCGTTGCACGGTCAGGGGGCCGCGGGCGAAAGGCCCGAACCATCGCTTCGCTTTCCAGAGGCCCTCCAGGTCGTCCGCCGCCAGAGGGAGAGCGATCAGCAGGAGGACGATCCCGATCGATCGGATTTTAATCATTGGTTCCCTCTCTATTCTGCGCGCAGCGCCGACAGCGGGTCCACGCGCGCGGCGCGCAGCGCGGGACGCAGGCACCCCGCCATGGCGATGGCGAGGCAGAGCGCCGCGGCGGTGACGATGGTGAGCGGGTCCTCGGGACGCACTCCGACCAGCAGCGCGCCCATCCCTCGCGCGGCGGCGTAGGCCACGGCGATACCGATCACAATTCCGATCGATGCGAGGGCCAGGCCTTCGCGCAGCACCAGGCCGATGATGGCCGAGACCTGCGCTCCCAGGGCCCGGCGCACGCCCAGCTCCTGCGATCGCTTGGAGACGGTGAAGGTCGCCGTCTCCTCGTCGAGGACGTCGGACATCATGCGCACGTCCGAGACCGGCTGCTCCGCGTCCGCCGCCTTGACGATCTCGCGGATCCGCGGCAACAGCCGCCCCACACCCAGGGGCGTGGCGGTCCGCACCACGAGATCTTTGGGGTTGTACCCCACGAGCGAGTCGTCGGGCACCTGCTGGTAGGACAGATAGACCTGGGGCTCGCTGGGCCGCTCCAGCCCGCGCACCCGGACGTCGCCCACCACGCCCACCACCGTGCGCTCGGCGAAGGCGACTTTGAAACGTTTTCCGAGGGGGTCCTCGTGCGGCCAATACCGTTTTACGAACGAGGCGCTCACCACCGCAACGGAGGGCTGCGCGCTGGTGTCGGTGTCCGCCACGACGCGTCCCCGTTGTAAAGGAATTCCGAGGGCCGCGAAGTAACGCGGAGTGACGTAGCGCAGGCTGACGCTGTTCGCCTGGGTGCGCACCACCTCCTCACCGGCGAGCGAGACCGGCCAGATCCCGCCGCGCATCACCATCGGCAGGCCGGTCACGAACGCCGCGTCCCGCACCTCCGGCAGGGCCCTCACCTCCCGGAGAACGTGATCGTAATATTGCACGCGCCGGGCCGTCGATTTGTATTTGGGCAGGGGGAGCGCCGTCTGCAAGGTCAACACGTTGTCCGTGGTGAATCCGGGATCGGTCGCCTGGACACGCCAGATCGCGCGGATCAACAGCCCCGAGGTAATGAGCAGCACGACGGACGCGGCGACCTCGACGACGACCAGCGAGGCGCGCAGGCGCTGGGTACGGCCGCCGGACGTCCGCGCGCCGTTCCGCAGGGTGTCGAGCGCGCTGCCGCGCACCGCGCGCATGGCGGGCGCGAGCCCGAAGACGAAGCCGGTCAGGAGCACGAACGCCGTGGCGATCAACAGGACGCGCAGGTCCAGGGAGGCGCGCTCGGCGATCGGCAGCGAGGTGGGGACGAGGCGCGCCAGCAGCGGCTGCACCGCCGCCGCGGTCGCGACCCCCACGATGCCGCCGGCGAAGGCGACCCCCAGGCTCTCAGTGATCAATTGGCGCACCAGGCGCTGGGGCCCGGCGCCGAGGGCGGAGCGTACGGCCAGCTCGCGCGCACGGTGGGCGCCGCGCGCCAGGAACAGGCTCGCCAGGTTGGCGCAGGCCAGGAGCAGGATGCACAGCGTCGCGCCGCAGAGGGCCAGCACGAGCAGGCGTGAGCGCTCCGAGAGCTCGTCGCGCAGACCGAGGACCTTGGACCTGGTGTCCTTGTTCTCCTTGGGATACTGCCGCTCGAGGCGGGCGCTCACCAGCGCCATCTCCCGCGCCGCCTGCCGGACCGTCACCCCCGGACGCAGGCGCGCCGCGACCTCCAGATAGTTGTCGTCGCGATCGGCGAAATCGTCTTCGCGCAGGACGAGCGGCGTCCAGGCCTCCACGGAACGGCTGGGGAACTGGAACGATGCCGGCATCACGCCGATCACCGTGTGCGGCGCGCCGTCGAGCCGGACGGAGGCTCCGATCACGTTGGGATCGCCGCCGAAACAGGCT
>QHVW01000853.1 GCA_003223675.1 Acidobacteriota bacterium | reverse complement strand
AGGGGGATAACCGCTGGTCGGGGCTCGAACGGGAGCTGATCGCCGCCTTCGAGCAGCTCGGCGCCGGGGATCTGGTGCGCTCGATCGAGCACACGAAGGACCTCCCCGAGCGGCTGGCGCAGATCTCGGAGGCGGCCAGCGAGGCGCTGTCGCAGCTCGCGCAGCAGATCCAGGACAGCTCGATCGAGGTCGCCTCGGCCGCCGACGCGGTGAACGAGATCGCCTCCGAGCTGGCTTCGGGCTCGTCGCAGCAGGCGGCCTCGGTGGTGGAGATCACGGCGGCGATGGAGGAATTGGCCCGCACGGCGTCGCAGATCGCCGAGAACGCCAGCCGCCAGGCGGAGCTGGCGGCGCGCGCCGAGGCGAGCGGCGAGGCGGGATCGGCCGCCGTGCTCGAAGCGGTCTTTGGGGTCGAGGAGGTGCAGAAGCGGATCTCCGCCATCGCCAGCCGCGCCGACGCCCTCGGCACCCGCTCGAAGGAGATCTACCGGGTGCTCGACCTGATCACCGAGATCGCCCAGGAGACGCACATCCTGTCGCTCAACGCGGCCATCGAGGCGGCGGCGGCCGGAGCGGACGGCCGGCGTTTCGCGGTGGTGGCCGAGGAGGTGCGCCACCTCGCCCAGCGCTCCCAGGAGTCGGTCGAGTCGGTGCGCAACCTGCTGGACGAGTTCGCCAGCTCGATCCGCGCCACCATCGTGGCCACGGAGGAGGGGAGCAAGGAGGCGATCCGCGTGCTGGAGCGCTCGCGCGCCGCGTCCTCCGCCATCGAGGAGCTGCGCGGCGCCTCGGGGGATACCTCCCGCGTGGCGCAACAGATCTCGATGGCCACCCAGCAGCAGAACGCCGCCTCGGACGAGGTGGTGATGACCCTGCGCGAGGTCAGCCTGGTGGTGCAGCGGATGACCGGCGGCCTCAAGAACCTGTCGAGCACGGCGGACCGGCTGAACCAGCTCGGCCTGGAGATCCAGCTCCTGGCGCAGTCGTTCCACCTCGAATCCCCCCGCTCGCTCAAGCATCTGGTGGAGGGCTGGGCGCGCCAGATCGAGCCGCTGCCCTCCCTCCCCGACAAGGAGAAGACGCTCGACGAGCTGGTGCGCAACGCGCCCTTCGTCGAGCTCGGTTATCTGATGGGCCTCGACGGCGGCACCCTGGCGCTGTCGTTCAACCGCGACCTGCTCGACGAGCGCCAGCGCTCGCTGGCCGCCAAGGTGCGGGAGACCGACGTGCGCCAGCGCCCCTGGTTCAAGGCGGTGGCGCGGCACTGGCGGACGACGCTGATCCCGCCCTATGAATCGATGCAGAATTCCGAGGCCTGCTTCACCGTCTGCACCCCCCTGCGCAACGGCGACGGCTCGATCGCGGCCGTGCTGGGGATCGACATCAACGTGACCGGCTGGACGCGGATCTGATGTATCGTCATTCCGCATCTGCGAGGGCGTTCGTAGGGGCGGCCACGCAGGGCCGCCCCTACGAAACGCTCTCCGTGCGGAAGGAGCAGGACCATGGGTGAGCCCCTCAAGGAGACCCGCACCCGGCGCGAGGGGACGCACCTGCTGGTGCGGGCCGGCGAGTACACCTGCGGCCTGCCGCTGGCGGCGGTGCGCCGGGTGGTGCGGGCGCTCACCGTGCACCCGCTGCCCGGCGCGGCCGGCGAGCTCGAAGGATTGGCGGAGTTCGGCGGCGAGCCGCTGCCGGTGCTCAATCTGGCCCGGCTGGTGAACGCCTCGCCGGGCGCCAATCCCTCCTATCCGGTGACCGTCGTGGTGCGGGTGGGGCCGGCCGACGGCCGGGAGATGCTGGGCCTGGCGGCCGACGCGGCGCTGGAGGTGGTGCACGTGCCGCCGGACTCGATCGTGGCCGGCGAAGGGGGCTTCCTCCAGGGGGAGGCGCCGTTGGGAGGCGAGGTCGTGCGCATCCTCAACCTCGAGGCGCTGGGGAGCTGACGGATGAGCGTGCCGCACGCCCCGGGGTTCCTGTTGATGCGCCGCGCGGGCGGCGTCTGGGGGATCGCCAACGGCGCGGTGGAGGGGCTGGCGCGCGACGGCGCCGGGTACCGCGTCACGGCCGGCGGCCAGGCGCTCGCCGCCGACGAGATCCTGGGCGTGGTGGCGGACCTGCGCATCTACCCTGTGGCGCCGGCGCTGCGGCGGTTCTGGTCCGAGGAGCCGGCCGGCGTGGCCGTGCACGCCGGGGTGCCCCTGGTGGTGGTGGACCCGCGCCGGCTGCCCGCCGTTTTACTGTGCGAGATACCGCGATGCGAGATACCGCGGTGCGCAGCGGGTGAAGCAGGAGCAGGAGAGGATGAGCCATGAGTGAGCCGTTCGTCGAATCGTTCAATCACGCCCGTGCGGGGCTGCTCATCCTGGGCGGCATCGCCGTGTCCGGCCTGCTGCTGCTCCTGGGCGCGCAGGCCCAGGGTGGCCCGGTGTGGATGTTCAACGCCTTCCTGCTGGTCGCCATCGGCGTCATCGCGCTCTACGTGAAGGTGGTCTACCGCACGCAGCAGAGCCTGCGCGTGGAGGTGGAGGGGACGGAGCGGCGGCGCGAGGAGGTCGAGATCTCTCTGGTCCGCGCGCTCGACCGGCTGCGGGCCGGCGACCTCGTGAACTGCTCAGGGATGGCGGGAGCGCTGCCGGGCCGGCTCTCGCTGGGCCTCACCAACGCCACCAACGCGCTCGACGTGCTGGCGCAGCAGATCCAGGGGAGCTCGATCGAGGTGGCCTCGGCGGCGGGCTCGGTCAACGAGATCGCCTCCGAGCTGGCCTCGGGCTCCTCGGAGCAGGCGGCCTCGGTGGTCGAGATCACCGCCGCCATGGAGGAGCTGGCCCGCACGGCGTCGCAGATCGCCGGCAACGCCTCCTCCCAGGCCGACCTCGCGCAGGCGGCGGAGGAGAGCGGCACCACCGGGCAGGCGGCGGTCGAGGAGGCGGTGGACGGCGTCGAGGAGGTCAAGAAGCGGATCTCCGGCATCGCCAGCCGCGCCGAGATCCTGGGCAACCGCTCGAAGGAGATCTACCGGGTGCTCGACCTGATCACCGAGATCGCCCAGGAGACTCACATCCTCTCGCTCAACGCCGCCATCGAGGCCGCGGCCGCCGGCGATCACGGGCGCCGCTTCTCGGTGGTGGCCGAGGAGGTGCGGCGGCTGGCCCAGCGCTCGCAGGAGTCGGTGGAGTCGGTGCGCAACCTGCTCGACGAGTTCGCCGGCTCCATCCGCACCACGGTGGTGGCCACGGAGGAGGGGAGCAAGGAGGCGGGCCGCGTGCTGGAGCGGGCGCGCGCCGCGGCCTCGGCGATCGAGGACCTGCGCGGCGCCTCCAGCGATACCGCCCGCGTGGCGCGCGAGATCTCGCTCGCCACCCAGCAGCAGAACGCCGCCTCGGACGAGGTCGTGCTCACCCTCAAGGAGGTGAGCCAGGTGGTGCAGCGGATGGCGGACGGCCTCAAGCACTTCACCGAGACGGCCGACCGGCTGAACCGCCTGGGGCTGGTGATCCAGATGCTCGCGCAGTCGTTCCACCTCGAATCCCCCCACTCGCTCAAGCACACGGCCGAGCAGTGGGCGGCCAACGTGCGGCGCCGGCTCGGCAACTGGGAGGCCATCGAGCGGCTTTTGGAGGAGCTGGTGCACCGCCAGGGGTTCGTCGAGTGCCTCTACTTCTACGACGGCCGGCGGGGGCAGACGGCGCTGGTGGTGAACCGCCAGGTCGTGGGGGACCGCGAGGTGCCGGGGGCCGTGCGCACCGGCGAGGGGTTCGCCGAGCGCCCCTGGTACAAGGCGGCGGTCAAGGAGGGGAAGACGATCCTGACGCCGCTCTTCAACTCGCTGCTCACCGGCCAGCCGATCTTCACCGCCGCCACTCCGGTCTACTCGGGGGGTGAGCTCGAAGGGGTGCTCGGCCTGGACGTCAACGTCGACAGTTGGACCAAGATCTGACGGCGGAGCGGCTTTGGACGCGGAGTTTGCCGACCTCATCCCCCTCTTCGTGGAGGAAGCGCGCGACCGCCTGGAGCGGCTGGCGTCGAGCGTCCCCAAGCTGGAGGTGGATCCGGCCTCGGTCGTCGAGGCCAAGCGCGAGCTGCACACGCTGAAGGGGGCCGGCCGCATGATGCGGATCGGCGCCCTGGCCGAGCTCTGCCACGCCGCCGAGGAGGTGCTCCACGCCGCCCGGCCGGGCATGATCCCCCTGCTGACGCGGGTGGTGGACGAGCTGACGGCGCTCGTCGAGTCGGTCTCCCGCGGCGAGGAGCCGCCGGTCGACGCGGAGCTGGTGGGGCTGCTCCACGCCTCGGTGGCCGAGACCGCGCCGACGCCTGAGCCCGCGCCCGGGCCTGAGATCCCCAAGCCTGAGCCCAAGCCCGAGAAGATTGAAGCGGCGCCGCAACCCGAGCCGGAGCCCGTTGCGGAGGCGAAGCCGGCCCCCGCTCCGGCTCCCCCCGAGCCCGCCCCCGCCCCCGCCGCCAGATCGGCCGTCCCCTCCGGCGGCGGCGACGTGCGGGTGGACACCGCCGCGCTCGACGCCGTGGCCGAGCGGGCCACCCAGGTGCGGATCATGGCGGTGGCCGGCCGGCAGGTGATCGACCGCATCTACGATCTCGCCCGGCTGGCCGAGGACGGCCTCCACGAGCCGCAGCCGAAGCAGGTGCTCGCCGTGCTCGCCACCATGCTGCGGCGGGTGGCGGTGGAGCTGGAAGGAGGGCAGCGCCGGCTGATCCGCTCGGCCGAGGAGCAGCTCGAGAAGATGCTCTCGCTGCAGCTCCAGCCCATGCGCGGCTTCCTGCTCTCCTTCGCCCGCTACGCCCGCGAGTTGGCCCGCTCGCTCCACCGCGAGGTCGAGGTGGAGCTGGAAGGGGAGGAGACCCGGCTCGACCGCCGCATCGCCCGCGAGCTGGAGGAGGCGCTTCTCCACCTGGTGCGCAACGCCGTCGATCACGGCATCGAGTCCCCGGAGGTGCGCGAGGCGCGGGGCAAGCCCAGGGCCGGCCACATCCGCATCAAGGCCCTGGCGGACGGCCCCCGCGTGCGGCTGGTGATCGCGGACGACGGCGGCGGCATCGACATCCCGGGGGTCCTCCAGCACGCCGTGGAGGTGGGGCTGGTGGACGCCGCGACCGCCTCCGGGATGGGCAAGAAGGAGGCCCTGCGGCTGCTCTTCGCCCCCGGCTTCTCCACCCGCCAGCAGATCTCGGAGATCTCCGGCCGCGGCGTCGGCCTCGACGTGGTGGCCACCGCCGTCAACCGCGTGGGCGGCGAGGTGACGGTGGAGACCGAAGCCCGCAAGGGGACCACCTTCACGCTGGAGGTGCCGGTGGCGCGGCGCGGCGAATCGGTGATGCTGCTGCGGGTGGGGCAGCTCCGCATCGCCCTGCCCGCCGCCGTGGTGCGCCGCGCCAGCCGCATCGATCCCGCCGCGGTGGTGGAGCGCGACGGCCGCACGCTGGTGACGCTGGCGGACCGGCTGGTCCCCTTCGTGCCGCTGGCCAGGCTCTACGGCCAGCCGCCGGCCGAGAGCCAGCTCCTGCTCGAAGGGGTGGTCTCCGGCCAGCCGCTGGCTCTCGCGGTGGACACGGTGGAGGGGGAGGAGGAGGTGCTGGTGCGGCCGATCACCCGCCGCGCTCCCACCGACCGGCTGCTCGAAGGGGTGGCCCTGCTCGCCTCGGGCGAGCCGGTGGGGGTGCTCTCCCCCTCGATGCTCTCGCAACGCGAATACCTGCGCGCCCTGCCGCAGGCGCGGCCGCAGGTGGTGGTCCACCGCGTGCGCGTGCTGCTGGTGGACGACTCGCTGGTCACCCGCGAGATGGAGCGCCGCCTGCTGGAGGACGCCGGCTTCGAGGTGGTGGCGGCCGGGGACGCCGAGGAGGCCCTTTCGCTGCTGGGCGAGGAGAGCTTCGACTGCGTGGTCACCGACATCGAGATGCCGCGCATGGACGGCTTCGAGCTGGCCGCCCACCTGCGCGGCATGGAGCACTTCGCCCACCTGCCGATCATCGTCGTCTCGACCCGCGACCGTCCCGAGGACCGCCTCCGCGGCCTCAAGGTGGGGGCGGATGCCTATCTCACCAAACAGAGCCTGGACGCCGGCGAGTTGGTCGACCTCGTGCGGCGGTTGAGCGGGAGAGGGCGGTGAGGGGCTGCAGGGCGCCGGTGCCCCCGGTCTGTCCAGCCCTCCGAGGCCTCACCCCCGGCCCCTCTCCACTGCGTGGAGAGGGGGGGCGCGCGTCCGTAGGGTTGGGAATCCGGAAACGGGTTCCCCCTCTCCACGCAGTGGAGAGGGGGCCAGGGGGTGAGGCCTCGGAGGGCAGAACGCCCCGAACGCCTCCAGAGGCTTGGACCGGGAGGTTTTGGTGATCCGCGTCCTCCTCGTCGACGACTCCGCCTCCGTCCGGGCGGTGCTGAAGCGTTTCTTCCGCAAGACGCGCGACATCGAGGTGGTGGGGGAGGCGGAGGACGGGGCGCAGGCGGTGCAGATGGTGATCGATCTCCAGCCGCACGTGGTGGTGATGGACCTCCAGATGCCGGTGCTCGACGGCTACCAGGCCACCGAGCGGATCATGGAGGTGCGGCCGACGCCGATCGTCGTCCTCTCCTCGCGCGCCAACCGCAACCAGATGCAGACCGCCTTCGAGGCGATGCGGCGGGGGGCGCTGGAGGTCCTCCCCAAGCCGGAGGACACGCCGAGCTGGCAACAGCTCGCCGAGAGCCTGCCGGAGACCGTGCGCACCGTCTCCGGCGCCCGCACTGTGCGCCACGCCCGGCGGCCGGCGAGGACGGCGCCCATCCCCACCTCCGGCGGTGTCCTCCGAGAGCGCGAGCTGCAATGGGTGGCGATCGGCGCCTCGACCGGCGGGCCGGCGGCCATCCGCGAGCTGCTCGGCGAGGTGCCGGAGGACGCGCCGGTCGGCTTCCTGATCGTGCAGCACATCGCCTCCGGCTTCGAGCTGGGCTTCGCCGATTGGCTCAACAAGGAGCTGCCGTTCGACGTCCGCCTGGCCACCGACGGCGAGGTCCTCCGCCGCGGCGCCGTGCGGCTGGCGCCCGGCGGCTCCCACCTGCGGCTGGAGGCGGCCGGGATGCTGCGCCTCGATCCGCACACGCCCCCCCGGCGCGGCCACCGGCCGGCGGTGGACGAGATGCTCCTGTCCTGCGCTGAAAATTGTCCGCACGAGGTGGCCGGCGTGCTGATGACCGGCATGGGGTCCGACGGCGTCGAGGGGCTGCTGGCGCTGCGCCAGGCCGGGGGGATCACCCTGGCGCAGGACGAGGCCAGCTCGGTGGTCTTCGGCATGCCGCGCGTGGCCCTGGAGCGGGGCGCCGCCGACGTGGCCCTGCCGCCGCGCGCGCTCGCCCGGGCCCTGGCGCGGCTGTGGTCGAAGGAGGGCCGGTGAGCAACCGCCGGGTGCTGGTGGTGGACGACAGCGAGGTGACGCGGGCCATCCTCGCCCGCACCCTGCGCGGCGCCGGCTTCGAGGTGATCGAGGCGCGCGACGGCGCCGAGGGGGCCATGGCGGCCCTGCGCGAGCAGCCGGCCGTGGTGGTGACCGACCTCGAGATGCCGGTCATGGACGGCTTCCCCCTGCTGCGTCTGCTCAAGGCCGATCCGGCCAGCGCGCACATGCCGGTGCTGATCCTCACCAGCCACAGCGAGGCGGCCTCGCGCTACTGGGGCCTGCGCACGGGCGCGGACGCCTATCTCACCAAGGACCATCGCCCGGGCGAGCTGCTGGAGACCGTCGAGCGGCTGGTCCGCAAGGCGAGCTCCATGCCCAGCGCTGCCCAGGGCGCCGGCGCCCTCGATCCCAAGTCGATCGGCCCGGTCGAGGTGCTGGCCCGGGTGGCGCGCCATCTCGACGCCTCGCTGCTCCAGGCGAC
>QHVW01000852.1 GCA_003223675.1 Acidobacteriota bacterium | reverse complement strand
ACCGGGAAGGGGGGACCGAGATCGCCCGCCGCAGCCGGGGGACCCCGCGCGTCGCCAACCGCCTGCTCCGCCGCGTGCGCGACTTCGCCCAGGTGGAGCGCGCGAAGATCATCGACCTGGCGATCGCCCGCCGCGCCCTGGGCCTCCTGGAGGTGGACGAGCTCGGCTTCGACGACGTCGACCGCAAGATCCTCACCACGCTGATCGAGCACTACGACGGAGGCCCCGCCGGCCTCAAGGCGCTGGCGGTCTCGGTGGGCGAGGACACGGGGACCCTGGAGGACCTCTACGAGCCCTATCTGATCCAGGAGGGGTTCCTCCAGCGCACCCCCCGCGGCCGGGTCGCCACCCGGCGGGCCTACCAGCACCTCGGCTATCCCCAGCGCCCCGGCACCACAGGGACGCTCTTCTGATCCCTCGCATGCGCCCCGCGGCCCTGATCTACAACCCCCGCTCGGGGCGGCAGCGGCACGCCCAGGTGCTCGCGGCCCTGCTCGCCACCCTGCGCGCGGGGGGGCTCGACGTCGAGCCGGTCCCCACCGCCTTCCCGGGACAGGCGGCCGCGCTCGCCCGCGAGCGCCGCCAGAGCGCCGAGGTGGTCTTCGCCTTCGGCGGCGACGGCACGGCGCGGGAGGTGGCGAGCGGCCTGATGGGAGGGCCGGCCGCGCTCGGCGTGCTCCCCGGGGGGACCGCCAACCTGCTGGCCCTCGCCCTCGGCCTGCCGCGCGACCCCGTCGCCGCCGCGGCGGCCCTCCTGACTCTTCCCGCCCGGCCCTTCGACGTCGGCCTCGCGGGCGGCGTCCCCTTCCTGATGATGGTCTCGGCCGGCCTCGACGCCGTGCTGCTCGCCGCCCTCAACACCCGGCTCAAGTGGCTCTTCGGCAAGCCGGCCATCGCCGGCCAGGGGCTCCGCGAGTGGTGGCGCTACCCCTACCCGGCGCTGGAGGTGACGGCCGACGGTGAGCGCCTGGAGGCGTCGTTCGTCTCGGTGTCGAACATCTCCTACTACGCCGGGGCATACCGGCTGGCGCCGGCGGCCCGCACCGACGACGGCCGCTTCGATCTGGTGCTCTTCCGGGGGACCGGCCGCGCCGCCACCGCCGCCTTCGCCCTCGACGTGATCCGCGCCCGCCACGTGCGGCGCCGGGACGTCGAGATCCGCCAGGCGCGCGAGGTCTCCCTCGCCGGCCCGGCCGGCGCGCCCGCCCAGGTCGACGGCGACGTCTGCCAGGAGCGGCTCCCCCTCAGTGTCCGCTTCTCCCCCGAGAGGCTCCTCGTGCTGGCGCCCGATCCCCTTCCCGGAGAGACGAGATGACCGCCCGCGCCCTCGACCCCATCTTCTCCCCCCGCTCGATCGCCGTGGTCGGCGCCTCCCGCCGGCGCGACTCGATCGGCTTCGCCCTCCTCCACAACCTGCTGGTCAACGAATTCAACGGCGCCATCTACCCGGTCAACCCCCACGCCGAGTCGGTCCACTCGCTCAAGTGCTACCCCGCGATGGCGGCCATCCCCGACCCGGTCGACCTCGCCATGATCCTGGTGCCCAAACATCTCGTGCAGGGGGCGGTCGAGGAGTGCGTGGCCAAGGGGGTGAAGGGGCTGGTGGTGATCACCGCCGGCTTCTCCGAGACCGGCGAGGAGGGGGCGGCGCGGGAGCGCAAGCTGCGCGAGACCGTGCGCGCCGCCGGGGTGCGGATGATCGGCCCGAACTGCATGGGGGTGATCAACACTTCCTCCGACGTCAGCCTGAACGCCACCTTCGCGCCGACCCCGGCCCGCCCCGGCGCCATCGGCTTCGTCAGCCAGTCGGGCGCCCTGGGGGTGGCGATCCTCAACGTGGCCCAGGACCTCGGGATCGGCCTCACCCAGTTCGCCTCGATGGGCAACAAGGCGGACGTCTCCGGCAACGACCTCATCGAATACTGGGAGGACGACCCCGCCACGCGGGTGATCGCCATGTACCTCGAATCGTTCGGCAACCCGCGCCGCTTCACCGAGATCGCCAAGCGGGTGACGCGCAAGAAGCCGGTCCTGATCGTCAAGTCCGGCCGCACCGCCGAGGGGGCGCGGGCCGCCAGCAGCCACACCGGCGCCATCGCCGGCACCGACGTCACCGTCTCCGCCTTCCTCGACCAGTGCGGGGTGCTGCGCGCCAACACCATCGAGGAGCTGTTCGACGTCGCCCGCGCCCTGGTCCGCTGCCCGCTTCCGGCGGGGGACCGGGTGGCGATCGTCACCAACGCCGGCGGCCCCGCGATCATGGCGACCGACGCCTGCGTCAACCTCGGGCTGCGCATGGCCGAGCTCTCCGAGGGGACCCGCGCCGGCCTGCGCGCCGCCCTGCCGCCCGAAGCCAGCGTCGCCAATCCGGTGGACATGATCGCCTCCGCCACCGCCCAGGACTACGCCCGCACCCTGGCCGCCGTGCTGGACGATCCCGGTGCCGACCTGGCGATGGTGATCAACGTCACCGCGCTCCTCTCGAACCCGATCGACATCATCGAGGCGGTGGGGGAGGTCGCCCGCGACCGGGCCAAGCCGGTGCTGGCGGTGGTGATGGCGACCGACGAGTTCTACGAGGCGGTGAAGACGGCGCGCGACCTGCCGCCGGTCTACCGCTTCCCCGAGTCGGCCGCGCGGGCCATGTTCCTGCTCTCCCGCTACGCCGCCTGGCGCCGGCGCCCCGCCGACGCGCCCATCCCCCGCTTCGAGACCGCTGACGATCAAGTGGCCGCCATCCTCGACGCCGCGCCGGACGGCTATCTCGATCCCGGAGCGGTGTTCCGCGTCCTCGAGCTCTACGGCATCCCGGTCATCCGGCAGCGGCTCGCCGCCGGCCGCGAGGAGGCCCTGGCGGCGGCGCGGGAGATCGGCTTCCCCGTGGTGCTCAAGGCGGTGGCGCCCGGCCTGGTCCACAAGAGCGACGTGGGGGCGGTGCGGATCGACCTCCGGAGCGAAGCGGAGCTGGCGCGGGCGCTCGCCGAGATGGAGGGCGCCCTGGCCCGGGCCGGATTCGCGGCCGAGGGCTACCTCGTCCAGGAGATGGCGCGCGGCGGCCACGAGGTGATCTTCGGCATCACCACCGATCCGCGCTTCGGGCCGCTGCTGATGTTCGGGCTGGGCGGCAAGTACGTCGAGGTCTTCCAGGACGTCCGCTTCGCCGTGCCGCCGCTCGACGCCCTGGAGGCGCGGGAGGTGGTGCGGGGCATCCGCGGCTTCAAGCTGCTGGAGGGGGTGCGCGGCGAGCCCGGGGCGGACCTGGACCTCCTGGCCGAGATCCTCCTGCGCCTCTCGCAGCTCGTGCAGCGCCATCCGGGCATCCGCGAGCTGGACGTCAACCCCTTCCTCGCCGGGCCGGACCGGGAGAGCGCCCGGGCCCTCGACGCCCGGCTCCTGCATGAGAAGATCGTGAGGACCGATTCGAAAGGGGGCTAGCGATGCTGCGGAAGCTGATGCAGACGGACGACGACACCGGGATGCTGATCGTGCGGGTCTTCCTGGGGCTGGTCATGTTCCCCCACGGCGCCCAGAAGCTGCTCGGCTGGTTCGGGGGCGGCGGGTTCGCGGCGACCCTGCAGGGGATGACCTCGATGGGGCTGCCGGCGGTGATCGTCCTGCTGGTGATGATCGCCGAATTCTTCGGCGCGATCGGCCTGGTCACCGGCTTCCTGGGACGGGTGGCCGCCTTCGGCATCTTCTGCGTGATGGTGGGCGCCGTCCTCACCGTCCACCTCCACAACGGCTTCTTCATGAACTGGATGGGGAACCAGAAGGGGGAGGGGTTCGAGTACCACCTCCTGGCCATCGGCATGGCCGTCGCCGTCATGGTGAAGGGGAGCGGGCGCCTCTCGGTCGACCGCTCGATGACCCCGGACCGCAGGATCTACCGCTGATCAACCCTGGCGCATGAAGTGCCACCGGAGGTCGCCGTCGAGGCGGCGGTAGACCTCCGGGTGGATCTTCGGGGCGAGGCGGTGGAGGAGGGCGTTGATCGGCTCCCCCTTGGCCGCGGCCTCCAGCGCCTCGGCCGCGTCGCTCCCCGCCTTGCTGATGTAGGTCTGCCAGATCCCCTGGCGCACCGAGACCGAGCCCATCGAGACGTTCGGCATCCGCGCCACCCCCTTGCGGAGCGTCGCGATCTTCTCCTTCAGACTCTTCTCGTCGTCCATCGGCTCGCGCTGCCAGGGGGTGAACGGCTTCGGCACCAGGACGTTGACCCCTAAGTGGATATTGCCGATCAGCCCCTTCTTCGGCAGCTCCTCCAGCATGATCGCCCGCGCCTGGGCCACCAGGTCCAGGATCCCCTGGACGTCCTCGGCCGTCTCGTCGGGCAGCCCGACGATGAAGTAGAGCTTGAGCGACGTGAAGCCGTGGCGGAAGATCAACCGCACCTTCTCCAGCAGGAAGGCGTTGGGGATGGGCTTGCCCATTTTCACCCGCAGCTCGTCCGTGCCGGTCTCGGGGGCGAGGGTGATCGAGCGGTCCCCCGAGGCGTGGAGGGCGTCGAGCACCCCCTCGGTCACCGCCGGGATGCGGATCGACGAGACCGAGGTCCGGAAGCCGAGCCCGTTGGCCTCGCGCAGGATCTTCTCGATGTCCGGATGGTCCCCCACGGCCGTGGCCACGAAGCCGAGCTGGTTGGTGACCGGCCGCGCCCGCTCCAGCGAGGCGAGGATGTATTCGGTCGGATGCCAGCGGAAGCGCCCCATGCCGAAGCTGGCCCAGCAGTAGCGGCACTTCTCGGGGCAGCCGCGCGACATCTCGATCAGGAACTTCTCTGAGAATTCGGTGTGCGGGGTGACGATCGCCGTGGTGGGCAGGTGCCCCGGCGCCTTCATCTGCTCCTCGGTCAGCTCCCGCTTGTTGAGCTTGGGGAGGTCGCCCCCCTCCTCCTCGTGGCGGTGGAAGGCGGGGACGTAGAAGCCGTCCAGGGCGGCCAGCCGCTCGATCACCGCCTCGCGCTCCTCCTCGCCTGCGAGGGCCGCGAGCAGGTCGGGCAGCACGTTCTCGGCGGCGCCGATGGCGAAGACGTCGACGAATTCCGACATTGGCAGCGGGTTGATCGAGGCGCAGGAGCCGCCCATCACGATCACCGGGTCCCAGGGGCCGCGGTCCTTCCGCCGCAGGGGAATGC
>QHVW01000851.1 GCA_003223675.1 Acidobacteriota bacterium | reverse complement strand
TGGAGTTCTTCCTCATCAATCACCCCCTGGACTGCCCGATCTGCGACCAGGCGGGCGAGTGCGGCCTCCAGGACTACTCCTTCAAGCACGGCGTGGCCTACTCGCGCTTCCAATATGAGGACAAGCGGACCTACCCGGGCCGCGAGCGCATCCCGCTGGGCGCCAACGTCCTGCTCAACATGAACCGGTGCATCCAGTGCACCCGGTGCATCCGCTTCACCGAGGAGATCGCCGGCACGGGCGAGCTCGGCTTCTTCAACCGCGGCGCCCGCGTCGAGATCGGCACCTTCCCGGGTAAGGAGCTGGACAATCCGCTCGCCACCTGCGTGGTGGACATCTGCCCGGTGGGCGCCCTCACCTCGACCCGCTTCCGCTTCGCCGAGCGCGTCTGGTACCTCGACAAGAAGCCGTCGATCTGCACCGGCTGCGAGGTGGGGTGCAACGTCACCATGGAGCATCGGCGCGGCGACGTCAAGCGCTACAAGCCGCGGTTCAACGTCGAGGTCAACGACTACTGGATGTGCGACTACGGCCGCTCCACCTTCGAGCGCTACAAGCTCACCCCCCGGCTCACCGCGCCGCGCCTGCGCGCCGCCGGGACGAACGGCAACGGCCACGCGGTCACCTTCACGAGCTGGCAGACCGCGCTCGACACCGTTCATCGAAGGATTCAGGAAGCCGAAGGGCAGGGAGAGATCGCGATTCTCGGCTCCGGCTTCCTCACCTGCGAGGAGGCCTATCTCTTCGCCAAGCTCGCCGACGGGGCGAGCGCCACGCAGCGGCCGGTGCCGATCGACCTCGGCCCCGAGTGGACGATCCCGCGCCACCAGCGGCCGCCCATCAAGGGCCGCGAGCAGGCGCCGAACCGCCGCGGCGCGGAGCTGGTGGGCTTCAGCGGCTCGGCCGAGGACCTCCTCCAGGGGGACGCCGCCTCCCGCTGCGCGGTGCTGATCGTCACCGACAGCGACTTCGGCCAGGCGGCCTACTCGGCGGAGGCGGTGGCGAAGCTGCGCCAGGCCAGATTCCTGGTCGTCTTCGGCTGGGCCGACTCGCCGCTGGCGCAGGCCGCGGACGTGGCCCTGCCGGTGGCCCATCACGGCGAGAAGGACGGCACCTTCGTCAACGTCGAGTACCGGTTGCAGCGCTTCGAGCGCGCCTTCCCGCCGCCGGGCCAGACGCGGCCGGCGGTCGAGGCGCTGGGCGATCTCCTCTCCCGCTTCGAGGAGGGGTGGTCCAATCTCACGCCGGGCAAGGTGTTCGACCGGCTGGCGGGTGAGGTCCCCGCCTTCGCCGGCCTCCACTGGCACGACCTGCCGGCCACCGGCGCGGCGCTCAACGTCCCCGGGGCGGCCCACCACCTTTCGGATCAGGCCGCCGAGGCGGTGTCGGAGGCTTCCTCGTGAATTCCGATCTGATCGTGACCCTGATCAAGTACGCGGTGATGTTCGCCGTGTTCATCAACGTCGCACCGATCATGGTCTGGGTGGAGCGGCGGGGAGCCGGCCTCATCCAGGACCGCCCCGGCCCGAACCGGGTAGGGCCGATCGGCCTCTTCCAGCCGCTGGCGGACGCCCTCAAGTTCATGTTCAAGGAGGACGTCACCCCGGCCTTGGTGGACAAGCCGCTCTACCTGATCGCGCCGGTGCTGGCCCTGATGCCGGCCTTCACCACCCTGGTGCTGATCCCCTTCGGGCCGACGATCACGGTGGGCGGCCGCACCACCCCGCTGGTGGTGACCAACGCCGACACCGGCGTGCTGCTCTTCCTCGCCATCTCCAGCCTGGGCGTCTATTCGCTGGTGATGGCCGGCTACGCCTCGAACAACAAGTTCTCGCTGATCGGCTCGATCCGCGCCTCGGCGCAGCTCATCAGCTACGAGCTGGCGCTGACCGTCTCGGTGCTCGCCGTGCTGATCCCGGTGAATTCCTTCCGCCTCACCGACGTGGTCGCCTATCAGCAGCGGTACGGCTGGAACTGCCTGCCGCAGATCCTCGGCTGCCTGGTCTTCCTGATCGCCGCCTTCGCGGAGACGAACCGCCTGCCGTTCGACCTGCCGGAGGCGGAGTCGGAGCTGATCGCCGGCTTCCACACCGAGTACGGCGCCATGCGCTTCGCCCTCTTCTTCCAGGGCGAGTACTCGAACATGGCGGCGCTCTCGGCGCTCGGCGCCACGCTCTTCTTCGGCGGCTGGAGCCTGCCGTTCATCCACTACCCCCACAACCTGCTGGGCGCCGTCCTCGGGCTGCTCACGCTGGTGGCCAAGATCGCCATCGCCATGGCCGTGTTCGTCTGGGTGCGCTGGACCTTCCCGCGCTTCCGCTACGACCAGCTCATGCGGCTGGGATGGAAATTCCTGCTGCCGCTCGCCATCGTGAACCTGATCCTGGTCGCCGCGCTGACGGTCGCGGGCGTGCTGAAACCGCTGAACCCGTAGGATTCTGGGAGGCGCTTGCCGCTGATGGAAACCCTGATCTTCGTCATCTTCGCCGCGCTGGCGGTCGGCTCGGGCGTCGTCGTGGTGGTGCACCGGAGCCCCATCTACGCCACGCTGAGCCTGGTGCTCACACTGTTCTCGATGGCGGTGCTCTTCGTGCTCCTCGGCGCGCCGTTCGTGGGCGCGGTGCAGATCCTGGTCTACGCCGGAGCCATCGTGGTGCTGTTCCTGTTCGTCATCATGCTCCTCAACGTGCAGCAGGAGGAGGGCGCGCACGCCCGCCGGAGCGCCCAGCTCGTGGCGGCGATCCTCGGCGCCATCGTCTTCCTCGGCATGTTCTGGCTGGCCTTCCGGCAGACCACCCTGCGGGCGCCCGGACCGCTCACCGAGGAGCTGGTCTCGCTCAAGGGGCTCGCGAGCGCTCTCTTCACCGACTACCTGCTGCCGTTCGAGATCGTCGGCCTGCTGTTGCTGGTGGCGGTGATCGGCGCCACGGTGGCCGCCCGGCGGCCGGGAGCTGAGACCAACGCGCCGCAAGACGATTACGTCGCCGAGGACCCGAGCAGCGGTCCCGTGCTACCCCGGGAGGTCCGTTCATGAGCGTCCCCATCTCCTGGTACCTCCTGCTGTCGGCGGTGCTGTTCGCCATCGGCGCCATCGGCGCGCTGACGCGGCGCAACGGCATCAGCATCTTCCTCTCGATCGAGCTGATGCTCAACGCCGCCAACCTGACGCTGGTGGCCTACGCGCGCCAGTGGAATCAGCACACCGGCCAGATCATCGTCTTCTTCGTGATGGCGGTGGCCGCCGCCGAGGCCGCGGTGGGGCTCGCGCTCTTCATCGCCGTCTTCCGCCAGCGGCGCACCATCGACGTCAACCGCATGAACCTGCTGCAGGGGTAGCGCTCGCCCATGCTTGGACTGCTCTGGCTCATCCCGATCCTCCCCTTCGCCGGCGCCGCCGTCAACGGCCTGCTGGGAAAATGGTTTCCAAAATGGCTGGTCACCTTCGTGGCCCTGGCCGCGCCGGGCGCCTCGCTGCTCATCGCCCTCGGCTGCCTGTGGGAATTCTCTCAAGGGACCGCCCTCACCTACGAGCAGGCGCTCTACATGTGGACGGCGGGCGACCTCAACATCCCGGTCGCCTTCCTGCTCGACCACCTGTCGGCGGTGATGCTGTTCATCGTCACCTTCGTGGGCTTCCTGATCCACGTCTACTCGGCCGGCTACATGGGGCATGAGGAGGGGTACCGCCGCTACTTCGCGTACCTCAACCTCTTCATGTCGGCCATGCTGATGCTGGTGCTGGGCAACAACTACCTGGTGATGTTCGTCGGCTGGGAGGGGGTGGGCCTCTGCTCCTACCTGCTGATCGGCTTCTACTACGACCAGGCGTTCCCGCCATACGCCGGCAAGAAGGCCTTCATCGTCAACCGGATCGGCGACTTCGCGTTCCTGGTCGGCATGTTCGCCCTCTTCGCCCACTTCGGCAGCCTGACCTATAAAGAAGTTTTCGCGAAGATCGCGGCCGATCCCGGAGCGGTCACCGGCGCTCCCTACGCGCTCGGCCTGCCGCTCGCCAGCTTCATCGCCCTCTGCTTCTTCGTGGGCGCGATGGGCAAGAGCGCGCAGATCCCGCTCTACGTCTGGCTGCCGGACGCGATGGCCGGCCCGACGCCGGTCTCGGCCCTGATCCACGCCGCCACCATGGTCACCGCCGGCGTCTACATGGTGGTGCGCTCGAACGTGATCTATCAGCTCGCGCCGGGCGTCTCGCTGTTCGTGGCGATCATCGGCGCGGCCACGGCGATCTTCGCGGCGTCGATCGGCGTCGCCCAGACCGACATCAAGAAGGTGCTCGCCTACTCCACCGTCTCGCAGCTCGGCTACATGTTCCTGGCGGCGGGGCTGGGGGCCTACTCGGCGGCGCTGTTCCACGTGATGACGCACGCCTTCTTCAAGGCCCTGCTCTTCCTCGGCTCCGGCTCGGTGATCCACGCCATGAGCGGCGATCCGGACATGGATCACATGGGCGGCCTGAAGAAATACATGCCATCCACCCGCTGGACCTACCTGATCGGCGCGGCGGCGATCGCGGGTGTACCCTTGCTCTCCGGCTTCTTCTCGAAGGACGAGATCCTGCACTCCGCCGCCGCGAGCGGCCACTGGCTGATCTGGTTGGTGGGTCTGATCACGGCGGGTCTCACGGCCTTCTACATGTTCCGCTCCTACTTCCTCACCTTCGAGGGGGAGTTCCGCGGCACCCACGAGCAGGAGCACCACCTGCACGAGTCGCCGGCCTCGATGACGGTCCCCCTCTGGATCCTCGCCGTGGGCGCGGTCTTCGCCGGCTATGTCGGGGTCCCCAAGGTCCTCTCCCTGGGCCGCGACCTCAACTGGTTCCACAACTGGCTGGAGCCGGTGATCGCCGTGCCGCGGGGGATGGAAGCCGGCGAGCACAACGTCGGCACCGGGCTTGAGCTCCTCCTGATCGCAATCACCACCCTGATCGCCCTCGCCGGCATCTACGTCGCTTGGACGAATTACGGCGACAACAAGGGGCTCGCGCGAGGCCAGCACTGGGCGGCGCGTCTGCCCGTCCTCCATCGCCTGCTGCTCAACAAATGGTACGTCGACGAGCTTTACGACTGGGTGATCGTGCGGCCGCTCGCCGCCACCGCCTGGTTCTTCTGGAAAGTGGTGGACACCTTCATCATCGACGGGGCGATCAACGCCGGCGCGTTCCTCACTGAATTGACCGGCGACGTCGGCCGCTTCTCGACCACCGGCAACGTGCGCAACTACGCCCTCTACTTCTTCCTCGGCGTGCTCGTGCTCTTCTATTGGATCGCCTTCAGGTGACCGGATCGGAGATATGGAAACCTTTTTCGGACTCCTCGCCGGCAACACGCTGACCCGCCTGGTCCTCTTCCCGACCCTGGCTGCGGTGCCGCTGTTCTTCTTCGCGCGGGCGCAAGCCAAGGCGGCGAAGATCTACTCGCTGGTCGTCTCGCTGATCGAGGTCGCCTTCGGGCTCCAGTACCTCCTCACCCACCTCGGCGCGGACGGCACCTTCCCGCTGGTGCACGACGGCGCCATCCCCTGGATCACCAGCTACGGCATCACCTACGACCTGGCGATGGACGGCATCTCGATGCCGCTGGTGATGCTCGGCATCCTCCTGCTGCCGATCGTGATCCTCGGCTCGTGGAAGGGGATCGAAAAGCACTGGCCGCTGTTCGGCGCCTCCATGCTGCTGCTCACCACCGGCGTGCTGGGCACCCTGGTCGCCTACGACCTCTTCCTGTTCTACGTCTTCTGGGAGGTCATGCTCGTCCCGATGTACCTGCTGATCGGCATCTGGGGCGGCGAGCGGCGGATCTACGCGGCGGTCAAGTTCTTCCTCTTCACCATGGCTGGCAGCCTGCTGATGCTGATCGCCATCCTCTGGATGGCCT
>QHVW01001024.1 GCA_003223675.1 Acidobacteriota bacterium | reverse complement strand
TCGTCAATCCGTTCCCGTCGGGGACGACGTTCACCGGCCGGGCCTTCTCCGAGCCGCGGCTGATCGCCCTCGGCTACGCGTACGAGCAGGCAACCCACAACCGCATACCGCCCGCGAGCACGCCGCCGCTGCCCAGCGACACGGTGACGCGGCCGTAAGCGGAACGCCCTCGGAGCGGTCTGCCCTTCGAGGCCTCACCCCCTGGCCCCCTCTCCACTTCGTGGAGAGGGGGAACGTAGCTGAGCCGATTTGCCGAAGTCCGACAACGCTGATCTCCGGGCCCTCCCTCTCCACGAAGTGGAGAGGGACCGAGGGTGAGGCCTCGGAGGGCAGGCGGGAGCGAGGGCAAAGAGGTATGTAAGGGCATGGTGTCGCCCGGGCCCTCACACCCGCTCCAACAACACATACCCCGAATACCGCCGGAATTCTTCCCTCTTCTTCTTCGGCATCAGCCGTCCGAGCAGGTTCCACATCCAGGCGCCCTTCATCGTGCGGTTCAGTCGCTGCGCCTCCTCCCAGACCGCGCGATACTGGCCCTCGCGCCAGCCGTAGGGCCGGAAGAAATCCGTGCTTTCGGCGGGCGCGAACTTGAACGGCGCTCCGGCCTCGGCCAGGCTCTTTCCCCAGGTCCGGCTCATCCTTTTGATCAATTGAGGGCTGGCGAGATCGATCAGCCACTCCTGGAAGCTCGGCTGCGCGTGCAGATCGGTGGCGAGCGCCGCCACCTGCTCGGGATCGAGATAGATCAGCAATCCTTCCGCCACCACGATCGCCCGCTTCGACTCGGCGCCGAGCCGCGCGAACAGCGCCCGGCGGGCCTCGGCGTCCGTGAGGTCGAGCGTCACCGCCTCGTAGCGGCACTTGGGTTTCTCATCCCGCAGCATCTCGGTCTTGTAGTTGAGGATGCCCGGGAGGTCGACGTCCACCCAATGCAGCTCCGGCGGCAGCGGCAGCCGCCAGGGGCGCGCGTCGAGACCCGCCGCCAGGTTCACCACCAGATCCACCCCCCGCTTCTGGACCGCGTCGAGGATGATCTCGTCGAAGACCGCCGTGCGCACGATCATCGGCCAGGCGAACGTCCGGCCGTCCTTCAGGGAGTCCAGGATCTGATGGCCGCGCTCGCCCGCCAGCCGCTCGGCGTAGGGATCGTGGAACAGCGCGTCGGGCCGGGCGCTCTCCATGACGCGGTAGACCGCCACCCAGCGCGCGGTATCGGAGACGTTTTCGAGGGCCATGCCTATTCTCCTTGCGGCAGCTTCCGGTAAATGGTCGGCCGCCGGCCTTGGCTGTGATGGGCCATCACGATCTTACCCTTTTGGAGGAGGTGGTCCCAGGCGCGGTTGAGGGTGGCCCGATGCGGAACGTAGCCGAGAATGCGGACGACGTCCGCCTTTGGACGGCCGGGACCGCGGGCGCCGCGCCGGTTTGCGTCTCAGCGGTTTGCGTCTCAAGCGTCGCTAGCGTCTCACCCCGGGAGCCGTCCCGGAGAGCGTCGAGAGCCCGGAGGCGGGCCTCGTGGCCGGCCCGGATCAGCTCGAGATCGGCGCGAAGCTGCTCGTCGAGCAGGCGCTTGCGGCGCTCGTATTCCTCGGAATTCATGCGACTTGGCGTCTCCTGTGCCCCGTGGCTGGCGAGCCTAACGCGGCTCCCGTCCTCCAGGCAAGAGGGCGCGGACCGTGGGATCGTCCAGGGCCGGCGGCCGATCCGAAGCGGACGGTCCACGCCGGTTCCTGGCCCTCCCGCCTCTCGGGGCGGACGCATCGCGACGGATTCGCGACCGTCCGCCTTCCGAGGCGGACGGAGCACCTCGGATCGGCCGCCTCTCGCCTGCCATCCCGGAGGGTCCGCCCCAGCTCGGCCTGTGTCCGCCTCGAAGCTGTGACGGTACCGCCCGGAAGCCGCAGGGTCCGCCTCGAGACGGTGACCGTCCGCATTTCCAGCCGGGAGGCAGGCCTCGCGGGACGAAGCGTCCGCCTCTCAGCGGTTCCCGAACAGCTTCCCCAGCACCCGGCTCAGGCCCCTCTTCACCTCCTGCCGGACCACCGTGCGGACGGCGCGGCCGGTCATGTCCCGCAACGCGTCGCCGTCGGCGGTCACCCGCGGGCTCTCGGGGGTCCCCAGGACGCGCAGCGGCACGGTCACCCAGCCGCCGTCGTCCACCAGGTCGAGCACCTGCGGCGCGACCCGCGCCAGGGCCACGGCGTCGCGGGGGGCCCGCACGGCGACGCGCAGGTCCACGGGCCCCGCGAGGTCGGCCCAGCCGGAGATGCCGAGCGCGAGCAGGGAGGTCCGCACCTCGAAGGGGGAGAGGTGGAGGCGGTTCGCGCGCACCTGGAAGGGGATGGTCACCGGCTGGTAGGCCGAGCCCTTGACGTCGGCGCGGCCGAGGACGGCCTCGATGGCGGTGAACATGGGCGAGCCCGGCAGGCGGCCCGCCGCCAGCGCCAGGGTCCCCTCGCCGTCCATGTCGAGCGTCTCGGTGCCGCTGCCGGTGGCCGCGAAGCGCACCACGCCGGGGCCGAATCCTCCGCCGGGGCCGGCGGCGAGCACGGCGTTGGCGTCCAGGGGATCGACGCCCAAATTCAGGCGATAGGCGAAGGGATCGCGGTTGAGATCGGCGTTGAATTGTCCCAACAGGAAGCGCCCCTGGGGGAGCTTCAGCCCGAAATTCTCCAGCATGAAATGGCCGTCCGCGAGCCGCAGCTTGCCGCTCCCCTCGGTGGCCTTCACGCCGCCCAGGAGGATCTCGCCCGTGTGCAGATCGCCGCCGGCGCGCAGGCCCTGGATCGCCGTCGGTGCGTCCGCCAGGGCGAGGTCGCGCAGATCGAC
>QHVW01001023.1 GCA_003223675.1 Acidobacteriota bacterium | reverse complement strand
CCAGCTCTGGCACGCCATCCTTTTCTACACCACCGGAGAGCTGGTCAAACGCGAGCTCCACAAGGAGAAAGACGCGAGCTATCAGCCCTACGCCTATCGCGCCGGCGTCTACGACCGCGGCTGGCAGACCCTCCGCGCCGGGCTCGAACGGGACTGGCAGCCCTACCTGGACGGAAAAGTGGACTTTTCCCACGCCCTGGCCAAGCTGGTGGCCGACTGCCCGGCGCCCAAAGAGGAGACGCCCAAGAAGCCCGTGTCACCTCAGTGAGCGCGAGCATGGGAAAGGACGGAATTCTCCGCATCGTGGGAGCCGGCCCGGCCGGGTTGACGGCCGCCATCGTCGCCGCCAGGGCCGGACGGCGGGTGATCGTCTCCGAGCGCTCCAGCCGGGTGGCCCACCGCTTTCACGGCGATTACCAGGGGCTCGAAAACTGGACGGCGGGCCGGACGGCCGCGAGCATCGCTTCCACTCCGCCTCGCGCCCTTTCTATTACCTGGTGCGGCGCGGACCGGACCCCGGCACGCTGGACCACGCGCTCGCCCAGCAGGCGCTCGCCGCGGGAGCCGAGATCCGTTTCAACGAGACGGTCCGCCATCCCGATCGAGGCGACGTGGTGGCCTGGGGACCGCGGCGTGCCTACATCCTCGCCGTGGGCTATCTCTTCACCACGGACCTCGCTGACGGCACCTTCGCGGTGCTCGACGATCGCCTCGCTCCCCAGGGGTACGGCTACCTCCTCGTCCATCGCGGCCGGGCGACCCTGGCCACCTGCCTGTTCAGCGACTTTCACCGCGAGGCGCAGTATCTGGAGCGCGTCCTCGATTTCTTCCAGCGGCGGCTCGGATTCACGATGCGCGAGCCGCGGCGCTTCGGCGGCTTCAGATATATCGGCGTCAACCCCCCGGTCCCGGGCGACCATCTCTTCTTCGCCGGGGAAGCCGCGGGGGTCCAGGACGCCCTCTGGGGCTTCGGCATCCGCTACGCCATCCGTTCCGGAAGCCTGGCCGCCGCCTTCAACGCCAGCGGGGACCGCCGCGAATACATCCGTCAATGGGAAGAGAAAATCGGCCGTCCGCTGCGCGCGAGCTTCGTCAACCGGCTGGTCTTTCAAGCCGGAGGCGCGCTCGGCTACCGCCTGCTCCTGCGCTGGATCGCGGCGGGACGCAGCCCCGGCGACCGCCTGCGCCGCCTCTATGCCCCCGCCTGGTGGAAGAGCGCGATGTTCCCCCTGGCCCACCGGGCCTTCGGCCGCGAGGAGCGGCCGGTGCTGGCCGGGTGTATCTGCTCCTGGTGCGCGGCGCGGGCGGGGGAGGCAGTTGCGGGGCCTGCCTGAAGCCTTGCCTCTATTACAAGTCCTGCTTTCCAGCCTCGCAGGGGCGTCAGGACTTAGCCCGGCGGCGTGAGCCCCGGGGATCGGCGCATCCACAACGTCCATAGCCCCGCCAGGGGCGGCAGGTCTTCTTCGCCAGGCCGAAATAGCCCTTGGCGGGCTGGAGATCAGCAACCTGTGTACACGAATCCGGCCCAGAAGTAAGGGAGTGAGAATGGAAGGTTGTCTTCTGCATGGTTCGGTCTCTCAGTTTCCGGCACTTCGTCGAGCTCTCTCACACGCCAACATCCGGCGAGTCCCGCAAGTCCAGGATAGCGTTCGCAGAAGCTATTAAGGTCGTCCCGCGTTGCATTGCGCAGCCAGAGCTGCGCCTGGCGCAGAGCCGCCTGTGGAGCGAGCCCCTCTTGGAAAAGTCCCTCGTACAATCTCACCATCAGCAGAGCGGTACTGGCGTCGCTCACCTTCCATAGGCTCCCCACTATCCCAGGGATACCAGCCAAGAGGAAGCCGGAGGGCAGGCCCAATGCCTCGTTAGGGACGTTCCAGAATTCCGTGATCGCCGTCTGGCAGGCCGAGAGCACCGCCAGGCGCGTCCGTTGGGATCGCAGTGAGGGATCGTCGAGAAGATCTCGCAAGGTCAGCCTCTCACCGCGTGCCAGCATGAGAGAGGCGTCTAGCGGCTCACCGGGATCAAACTTGCCATGGCAGGCGAGGTGGATATGTGTCGCGCCTGGCAGGGCTGCCAACCAAGCGGAGCGCGTCGCATCCGAGCCGACCAGCACGCGGCTCCTCCCTGGGGATATCAGCCCACCGATGACCTTGGCCTCCGGTCCCGCAAAAGGGAGGGTCCCATCCGGATCTCCTATGGCGACGAGAGAAGGTGCAGAGGATTCCGCCTCCTGCCGTTTCAGGCTCGCACCGGCAAACGCCTGGGCTGACGGCGCGTAGGAGACGTCGAATTCATCGAGCAAACACCGGCCTCCGCCATAAGGAGCGGCATGAAGTGGTAAAAGAGAGAGGTTGCCACAGGGTATGAGACAGACCCTCTTGCACTCCTGAGCACGCAGGGCTTCGACGAGCGGAGCAGTGAGCACAGCTCCGAGGTCCGGCAAGATCTTAGCCAGCGATTGACCCAGAGAGTCAGGACTGGAGCCAAAGCTGGCCTCCAGAAAGCGGGACTCTTCTCCAGCCAGCCAGCCGAGCAGC
>QHVW01000850.1 GCA_003223675.1 Acidobacteriota bacterium | reverse complement strand
GAGGTTCCTCAGGGTCTCCGCGCTAAGTGAAAGCTTCTTTACCTGCTTCTTTCTCATGTCAACCCCTTTCCGTTCACGGGCCGAGAGGCAACGGAGCGTCGCCCCCGTCAAATCGATTACCAAGACTACCATGCGAGCTTTCGCATGCAAAGGTGTTCTCCGGAAGACAGGCGATTTTGAAGAGGGCCTACCGGGAGCTCGATAGACTCCCCGCGTGATCCTCCTCCCCGGCCTCTATCTCGCCCTCCTCGCCCTCCTGCTCGACCGGGCGCTCCGGCGGTGGTGGGATCCGGTGCCGGCGCGGATATGGGGGGTGTTCGGGCTGGTCCTGGTCATCCTGTTCGGGCCGGCGCTGTTCCTGGGGAAGGTGCTCCTTCCCGTGGACATCCTGCCGGGGGTGGCCCAGCCGGAGGACGCGCGGAAGCCCCCTCAGGGGAACGTCCTGCAGAACGACTTGGTGACGCAGATCGTCCCCTTGCAGGCCCAGGTGCGGCGGGAGATCCGGACCGGCGTGTGGCCGCTGTGGAACGATCTGGCCGGCGCGGGGATGCCCCTCCTGGCCGATCCGCAGTCGCAGACGTTCGAGCCGCTGGTCCTGGTCGCCCTCCCCCTCCCCCTGCCAGCGGCGGTCGGGGTGACGGCGGGGTTGCGGGTGCTGCTCGCCCTCGTCTTCCTCTTCCTGCTGCTGCGCCGGCAGGGGCTCTCGGAGGCGGCGTCCCTGTTCGGCAGCCTGGCTTTCGGGCTCGGGGGGTTCCTGCTGCTCTGGCTCAACTGGCCGATCGCCAACTCGCCGGCCCTCCTGCCGCTCGTCCTCTATGCCCTGGTGATGACGGACGAGCGCGGCGCGCGGCGGGATTTTCTGTTGTTGGTGGTGGCGGTCTTCTCCCTGCTCGTGGGGGGCCACCCCGAGACGGCCCTTTACGTGGCGATCCTGGGCGGCCTCTTCGCGCTCTCCCGTCTCCGGCGGCGCCCGTCCGGGGAGCGGGCCCGGCTGCTGGTCCGGTGGACGGTCGCCGCGGCCCTGACGGCCGGGCTGGCCGCTCCCCTGCTGGTGCCGACGCTCCGGTTCGTTCCGCAGTCCCTCCGCCATCGCTGGGTCGAGGCGCGCAACGAGCGGCTGAGGGCCAATCCCAAGCTCGGTCTCCGGGAGAGCTCGAAAGGGGTCCGGCAGCGCGTGGTCCAGGTCTTCGCGCCGAACGCCTTCGGCAACAGCCGCTACGGCGAGTACTGGGGGGTCACCAACAACAACGAGGACTCCTCCGCTTTCGTGGGCGGAGCCGCGATGCTCGCCGCCCTGCTGGCCTTTTTTCCCGTCTCCCGGCGGTTCCGGGAGGAGCGGCTGTTCCTGGCCCTCGCGCCGGTGAGCCTGCTGATCGCGGTGCACCTCCCCGGCGTGCGGCTCCTCTCCGCGAAGCTGCCGGTGCTCAATCAGTCGCTCGGCGCCAACCGGCGTCTCCTTCTGCTGGTCGCCTTCTCGCTGGCCTATCTGGGGGCCTGCACGGTGGAGCGCTGGCGGACGGGCGCGGGGCCGAAGCGGGGGACGGTCCTCGCCGGCGCCCTGGTCCTCCTGGGATTGATCGCCTGGGGATACCTCCTCTCGGCGGATATGAAGGCGTTGGCGGCCCTGCGGTGGTTCTGGATGGGGGCGCAGCTCGCGGCGGTGGCGGGGACGGCGGTCGTCCTCTCTCTGGGGTGTCGGAGGGCCTCGACCCTCGTCCTCTGCGCCCTGACCGCCATCGAGCTCCTCATCTTCCATCAGCCGGCGAATCCGTCGCTGCCGCGGAGCGCCTACTATCCGGTGACGCCGTTGATCCGCTTCCTCCAGGAAAACGCGGACGGCACCCGGATCGCGGGGCTGGAGACGCGGATCCTGCCCAACGCGGCGGCGGTCTACGGGCTGGCGGACGTCCGGATCTCGGACCCCCTGAAGCCGTTCGCCTACGCGCAGGCGGTGGGTCCGGTGAGCGCCGCCGTGCGCTCCACGGAGCACGTCTTGACGGCCCCGGAGCATCCGCTCTACCAGCTCCTGGGGGTGCGCTTCGTGGTGGCGCCGCCGCGGATGAATTCGATTCGGGGGCTGCGGCGGGCCTTCCACGATCCCACGGGGCGGATCTTCGAGCGGGAGCGGGTGCTCCCCCGCCTCTTCCTCCCGGCGTCCACGGAGACCGCCGGAGCGCAACCCTGGCCCGCGTGGCTGGCCGCCAATCCGGATTTCGCGGCCCGGGCGCTCATTCCGCCGTCCGCGGGCCGGCCGGCGGTCTGGACGGCGGCCCGCCCGGAGGATTCCACGGTCCAGATCCTCGCGATGGAGCCCGCCCGCCTCGTGGCCCGCGCCCGGCTCGCCGAGGAGCGCCTCCTGGCCTCCAGCATCTATCAGGACGGCGGCTGGCGGCTTCTGCTCGACGGCCGGCCGTCTCTCCTGGGGACGGCGGACGGGCCGTTCCTCGCGGCGTGGCTGCCGGCGGGTGAGCACCGAGTGGAGCTGGTGTATCGGGCTCCGGGGTTTCTGGTGGGGCTGGCGCTGGGGGCGATGGCGTTGGCGGGCCTGAGTCTGTGGTTTCTGGGGCCGTGGCCCTCATCACCCCGGCCCTCTTCTCCCATCCCTCCCCCACCCTTCCGGGGAGAAGAGGGAGTGGTTAGCCGAAGAATGTCTTGAAGCCCCTCTCTCCCCGGCAGGGGCGGGTGGAGGGATGGGAGAGAGGGGTTTGGGGAGTGAGGGGCTACTCGCCCCGCAGCTCGTCGTACGCCCGCCCCACCAGCTCCCAGAGCCGCTGGATGTGCTCCCGCTCCGTCCGCAGGTTGCCGATGGCTACCCGCAGGGTGTAGCGCCCCTTGAGGACCGTGTGGGAGAGGAAGACCGGTCCGGCGGCGTTGACGCGGGCGAGGAGGCGCTCGTTGAAACGGTCCGGGTCCTCCTCCAGGCGGGCGCGGAAGCAGACGGTGCTGAAGGGGACCGGGGCGGCCAGCTCGAAGCGGGGGTCGGCCGCGATCCAACCGGCGAGATCGCGGGCGAGGGCGCAGTGCTCGCGGATGCGCTCGCGCAGGCCTTCGACGCCGAAGGCGCGGATCACCATCCAGAGCTTGAGGGAGCGGAAGCGGCGGCCGAGCTGGAAGCCGTAGTCCATGAGATTGGTGACCTCGGAATCCTCGGCGGTCCGCAGGTACTCGGGCACCAGCGAGAAGGCGGCCTTCAGCAGGGCGGGATCGCGCACGTAGAGCAGCGAGCAGTCGACCGGCGTGAACAGCCACTTGTGGGGGTTGACCACCAGCGAGTCGGCGCGCTCGATGCCCGGCATCAGGGCCCGGTATTCGGGGCAGATGGCGGCCGAGCCGGCGTAGGCGGCGTCGACGTGCAGCCAGAGCCCCTCCCGGGCGCAGAGGTCGGCGATTTCGGGCACGGGATCGACGCTGGTGGTGGAGGTCGTGCCCACGGTGGCCACCACCGCCATCGGCAGCCGCCCCTCGGCGCGGTCGCGCGCGACCGCGGCGGCGAGGGCCGGGACGGACATCCGGAAGTCGCCGTCGCTCTCGATCCGCCGGACGTTCTCCTGCCCCAGCCCCAGGACGATGGCCGACTTGTCGATCGAGGAGTGGGCCTGATCGCTGGCGTAGAGGGTGAGCGGAGGGACCTCGGGGCGGCCGGAGAGCCCCCTGACCCGCACGTCGAGCCCGGGCAGCCGGTGGCGGGCGGTGGCGAGGGCCACCAGGCTGCTTGACGAAGCGGTGTCGTTGATGTGGCCGTGGAAGTCGGCGGGGAGGTCCATCATGCGCGCCAGCCAGGCGCAGACCCGCTCCTCCAGCTCGGTGCCGGCCGGCGAGGTGCGCCAGAGCATGGCGTTGACGTTGAGCCCCGCGGCGAGGGTCTCGCCCAGGATGCCGGGGCCGGAGCCGGTGATGGCGAAGTAGGCCAGGAAGCCGGGGTGGTTCCAATGCGTGAGGTTGGGCTCGATCACCCGCAGGTAGTCATCGAGGATGGTATCGAGCGGCTCCGGCTGCTCCGGGGCCGCGGCCGGGAGCACGCTCCGCACCTCGCCCGGCTTGACGGCGGGCAGCACGGGGCGCTCCCCCACCCCCTCCAGGTAATCGGCCACCAGATCGGCCACCCGGTGCATGGCGGACCGGAATTCGTCGGCGGGAAGGTCTCTGGACATGGGGGGAGACTATAACCTTACCCCTGTCCATCCGACCGATCCGACGGATCCGACCGATCCGACCGATAACGCCTACTACAAGCACCACCGCCTCAACCGAGTCCCCCTCTCCCGGACGGTGGGAGGGCGATGGGAGAGGGGACAGGGGTGAGGTTTCGAAGGGCCGGTCTGGATGGCCCCAAATACAAAAGGGCGGCCCCGCGGGCCGCCCCCCATCAGGTCCCGTCCGGACCGTCCAGCTTACTTCGACGCGGTCTTGCTGCCGGCGCGGCGCAGCTCGTCGTCGATCACGGTGGTGATGTTGTCGAGCGGCACCGCGCCGTTGATGAACCGGCCGTTGATGAACATCGCCGGGGTGCCGCTGACGCCGGCCGCCGAGCCGGCCTTGATGTCAGCCTGGATGGACGCGGCCTTCTCGCCGGAATCGAGGCACTTGTTGAACTTGTCGGCGTTCATGCCCAGCGAGGCCGCCTTGGCCTTGAGCTGGTCGACGCCGAGCTCCTGCTGGTTGCCGAACATCGCGTCGTGCAGCTCCCAGAACTTGCCCTGATCGAGGGCGCAGAGGGAGGCCTCGGCCGCCTTCTCGGCGTTCTGGTGGAACGGCAGCGGATACTGGCGGAAGACGAGGCGGATCTTGCTGCCGTACTTCTCCTCGACAGCCTTGAGGGTCGGGGTCAGGCGCGAGCAGAAGGGGCACTGGAAGTCGGAGAACTCGACGATGGTCACCGGGGCGTTCGCCGGGCCCTTGGCCGGACCGGTGGCGGCGACGTCGACGCGGATCGGCTCGAGCTTGTAGTCGACCTTGTACTTGGCCTCCAGGGTCTTGAAGTACTCGCCGCGGGACTTCTGCTGGCCCTGCTGCTCGAGGTAGGACTTGATCTGGGCCGCGACCTGGTCCTTCGGGCGGGGGATCTGGGCCTTGTTCTGCTCGTAGAAGGCGTCCACGTCCGCGTCGGTCACCGCGGCGGGCTTGATCTCGGCGAGGAGCTGGTCCTTGCTCACCTTGCGGGCGGCGGCCTCCGCGTCCAGCAGGCGGTCCTGGACGGCCTGGTCCAGGCTGTTCTCCAGGAGCTGGTGGACGTTCTGCTGGTACTCCCGGTCGAGCGCCTTGAACTGGTCCGCGTTCTTGGCGCGGATGTCCGCCTCGGTGATCGGCTTGCCGTCGACGACGGCGAGCACCTGGCCCGAGCCGGAAGCGGCAGCCTTCTGCTGCGCGCAGGCCGGCAGGGCGCCCAGGGCGGCGACGAGCACGAGCGCACCCGGGATCAACTGTTTACGAAATGCATTCATGGGTCTGACTCCTTTTTCGTGGACGGTGTATCAGAGGCTGCCAACAGATCGAGACCGGGACAGATTCCGATGGGCTCCAAAAAACGGAGGGTTATTTTAGCACAGCACGCCCGAACCCTCACCCCCCGGCCCCCTCTCCATGCCCTCCCTCGCCGGGAGAGGGGGAGAGCATCTCCCCTACTCAGGTGAGGCTCAGGCCAGATGGCGAGCCACCATCCCCTCCAGGATGCGCTCGGCGGTGATCCCGCGCAGCCGCAGGGCGGGCCCTTCGAGAAGCGCCTCGGCGAGGGCGAGCCGGGCGCGCCGGTCGGCCGCCGCACCGTCCTCCTGGGGGAGCGAGCGTAGCACGGCCGCCGCCGCCACCGCCCAGGGTTGCCCCGAGCGCGGGTCGTCCCAGCCGCCGGCCCCGGCCAGCGCCGCCGCCGCCGAGAGCAGGTAGACGGGGGAGCCGCTGGACGCCCAGGAAGAGGCCGCGGCGGAGAACGCCCGGGCCAGGGGCTCCACCACCTGGGGGTCCACCGGCTGGGCGGGGCCGAGGAAGACGGCGAGCGAGCGGCTGCGCAGGGTGGGCAGGAGGTCGAGCCGCGAGGGGGCGAGGAGGAAAAAATTGCGCGGCGCCGAGACGTGGGGCTCCTCCAGGTTCTTGAGCAGGGCGTTGGCGGCCTCGCCGGTGAGGCTCTCGGCGCTGGCGATGACGAACACCTGCCCGCGGGCCTCGTAGGGGGAGACCTGGGCCGTGCGCAGCATCTCGCGGGTGGCGTCCACGGAGGTCGAGGCCTTGAGGTCGCGCTCCAGCACCTGGAAGTCGGGGTGGAAGGGGGTCGCCTCGTCCCCGCCCGGCCAGACGATGCGCCGGCAGTGGCGGCAGACGCCGCAGGGGCGCGCCGCGGCCGGCGCCTCGCAGAGCAGGGCGCGGGCGAGCTCCAGGGCGGCGCTCCGGCGCGCCTCGGCGCTCCCGCCGTCGAGGATCACCGCCGGATAGAGGCGCCCCTGGCGGGCGGCGGCGAGGGCGGCTTCGTAGCTCAAGGGTCCCCCCTGTCTGACGGGTCTTCTCCGAAGAGGCGTCCGAGGATGCAGCGCATCCGCGCTTCCGTGGCGGCGGCCGGGCCCGAGGAGTCGAGAATCTCGAAGCGCGGGTCCCCCTCCGCCATCTCCAGGAATCCCCGGCGCACCCGGTCGTAGAAGGCGACGTCCTCGGCGTCGAGCCGGTCGGCCTCGCCGCGGCCCTGGCGGCCGGGGGAATGGCCGCGGGCCCGGGCGGCCTCCGCCGGCAGGTCGAAGAGCAGCGTATGATCGGGCCGTCGCCCCCCGGTGGCCAGCCGGTCCACCTGGTCGATGATGGCGAGCGGCACTCCCCGGCCGTACCCCTGATAGGCTCGCGTCGAGTCGGTGAAGCGGTCGCAGAGGACGTGCTGGCCGGCCTGGAGCGCCAGCTCGATCACCTCCAGGAGGTGCTGGCGCCGGCTGGCGAAGACGAGCAGCAGCTCGACGACGCCGTCGACCGCGCCCCAGCGCGGGTCGAGGAAGACGGCGCGCAGGACGTCGCCCAGCGGCGTCCCTCCCGGCTCGTGGGTGACCAGGTGGGGAATACCGCGCTGCGCCAGCCATTCGGAGGCGCGCCGCAGGTGGGTCGACTTGCCGCTGCCGTCGAGCCCCTCGAAGGTGAGAAAGAGGGGGCGCATGGGGCGCCAACGTTACCATTCGCGCGGGCCGGCGAAAACCGGGCTACGATAGAGGGGACGGTCCCCACTCCGTGGGGAGGGCACGGCCGGAGATTTGCATGTGGTTTCCGGCGGTTTTGACCCGGAGTGCAACTTTAACCTTCAGATTGTGGAGGAGTATTCAATGGCCGAGAAAAAGTCGAGTGGCGGCAAGAAGGCGGGCGGCTCCAAGGGCGGGGCGGCCAACAGCGCCTTCATGGCTCCGCTGACGCCGGACGCGGCGCTGGCGGCCGTGGTCGGCAAGGACCCCCTGCCGCGCACCGAGGTCACCAAGCGCGTGTGGGACTACATCCGCAAGCACAACCTGCAGGATCCCAAGGACAAGCGGACGATCAAGGCGGACGCGACACTGAAGGCGGTCTTCGACGGCAAGGATTCGGTCTCGATGTTCGAGCTGACCAAGCTGGTCAATTCCCACCTGAAGAAGGGCTGATTCCGCTCCCGCGGGGCGCCCTTTCCACGCAAAGGCGCCCCGCGGACGGACCTCCATGGCACAGATCGCCGCCGGCACACCCCTGCACTGGGGCATCTTTTTTCTCCTCCTCCTGGGGATGCTGGCCCTCGACCTCGGGGTCTTCAACCGCCGGGAGCACCGGATCGGCCTGCGCGAGGCGCTGCTCTGGAGCGTCGTCTGGACCGCCGTCGGCCTGGCGTTCAACCTCTGGATCGCCCTCCGCTTCGGCCGTCAGCCGGGGCTGGAATTCCTCACCGCCTACATCATCGAGCGGGCGCTCAGCTTCGACAACATCTTCGTCTTCGTCATCCTGTTCAACTACTTCGCGGTGCCGGCGGAGCAGCAGCACCGGGTGCTCTTCTGGGGGATCCTGGGGGCGCTGCTCTCCCGCGGCCTGTTCATCGGCGTGGGCACGGCGCTGATCTCCCGCTTCGAATGGCTGATCTTCGTCTTCGGGGCCTTCCTGGTCTACACCGGCTTCAAGATGTTCCGCGGCGAGGAGCCGGAGGTCCATCCGGAGAAGAACCCGGTGGTCCGCCTGTTCCAGCGCTTCGTGCCGCTCACCGGCTCCTACCACGGCAAGCGCTTCCTGATGCGGGACGACGGCCGCGTCAAGGCCACGCCGCTCCTGCTGGTGCTGGTGGTGATCGAGGCCACGGACGTGATCTTCGCCGTCGACTCCATCCCGGCGGTCTTCGGGGTCACCCGCAACACCTTCATCATCTTCACCTCCAACATCTTCGCCATCCTGGGCCTGCGCGCCCTCTACTTCCTGCTCGCCGGGCTGATGGTCAAATTCCGCTTCCTCGGCTACGGCGTCGGCCTGGTGCTGGTCTTCGTGGGCTGCAAGATGCTGGGCCACGAGGTGGTCGACATCCCCTCCGAGATCTCGCTCGGCATCGTGCTGGGGATTCTGGCGCTGTCCATCCTCGCCTCGCTCCTGCGCCCCGCGCCGCCGGACCCGGTGGAGGAGGTCATCCTCCACGATCCGGCCGAGAACGCCGGAGAGGATTTCCAGAGCTCTCCGGCCGGCCGCGAGCTCGAGCTCGAAGAGTGAATTTGCGCCATCGCGGTCCGGCGCAGTAGGATTCCCGCGGAATACCAACCCCCCGACTGGGAGGCCCCATCCATGGTGAAGGTCTTCGTCCCACGTGAGCGGCGCCCGGGAGAGACGCGCGTCGCCGCCACTCCGGAAACGGTACGCAGGATGGTCAAGCTCGGTCTCGAGGTCGCCGTCGAGCGCGGCGCCGGCGAGGCTTCTCTGTTCCATGACGCAGAATTCGCGACGGCGGGCGCCCACCTGCTCGACGACCCGGGAGCCGGCTGGGAAGGCGCCGACGTGGTGCTCAAGGTGACGCCGCCGGACGCCGCCGAGGGGCGGTTGAAGCCCGGCGCCGTGCTGATCGGCTTCCTGGCCCCCTACCGCCACCCCGACATGGTGCGTGCGCTGGCGGCGGGCAACGTCACCTCGCTGGCCCTGGAGCTCGTCCCCCGGGTCACCCGCGCCCAGCCCATGGACGCCCTCTCCTCGCAGGCGTCGATCGCCGGCTACAAGGCCGTGCTCCTCGCCGCCTGGCGGCTGCCCAAGTACTTCCCCCTGCTGATGACGGCCGCCGGCACCATCAAGCCGGCGCGGGTGGTGATCATGGGGGCCGGGGTGGCCGGCCTGCAGGCGATCGCCACCGCCAAGCGGCTGGGCGCCGTGGTCGAGGTGTCGGACATCCGCGCCGCCGTCAAGGAGCAGGTCGAGTCGCTGGGGGGGAAGTT
>QHVW01001022.1 GCA_003223675.1 Acidobacteriota bacterium | reverse complement strand
GAAATCGCGGAGCGCAAGCCCGCCGCCCCCCCATTCCCGGGGCATGTGGGGCGCCAGGCGGCCCATCTCGCGGACCCGCTCGCGCAGGCGGGCGATCTCCGGCCCGGCGGCGCCGAAGCCCCGCTCCAGCACCCGCCGCTCGACGGGGATCACCTCCTCGTCCACGAAGCGGCGGACGGTGGCGATGAGGTCGCGGATCGGCTCGGAGACGGTGAAGTCCATGGGGGGAGTGTATCGGGAGTGGGCCCAGGCATGAATGCTCCACACATTTTTACCGCCCTGAAGGGGCGGGTATTTGATTAGCCTGGGGTTTCAACCCCAGGCGGGGGCCGGCGGCGGGCCAATCCGGGCCGGGGTCGAAATCGGTCCAATCCGTCTGATCGGACCGATCCGTCCGATCGGCGGGCCAACCCGGGCCGGGAACCAACCCGGCCTCCCGCGCCACCTGGGGTTGAAACCCCAGGCTGGTGAATATCCGCCCCTCCAGGGCGGGTTCCTCCGGGGGCACTCTTGACAACCCCCGCCTCCGGTATATCCTGGTTAGTGAAGACTAACTAACTCCCCTGCCATGACCCCCACCGCCCCCCCGACCACCCCTCGCCAGGAGGAGATCCTCGACCGCACCTTCGAGCTGGTGCGCGAGTCCGGGCTGGCCAACCTGACGATGAAGAAGGTGGCGGACCGGATGGGGTTCACCGAGCCGGCGATCTACCGGCACTTCCCCAACAAGCAGGCGCTCGTGCTCGGGCTGCTCGGCCGGCTGGAGTCGCTGCTGCTGCCGGAGATCGAGGCCGCCGCCGCGCGCGAGGACCTGCCGCCGGTCGAGCGGCTGGAGCGGATCGTGCTCCACCATCTGGGGCTGATCCTGAAGACGGACGGCCTGCCGTTCCTGATCCTGGCGGAGGCGTCGGCCACCGGGGACGAGGTGGTGATCGGGAAGATGCGGCAGGTGATGGGGCGGATGCGGTCGGCCATGGACCGCGTCTTCGATGAGATGCCGGAGGTGCCGGGGGAGCCGCCGCGGCGCCGCCTGGTGCTGCCGCTGCTGGGGTTCTCGATCGCCACCGCGGTGCAGCGGCGGATGATCCCGCAGATGAATCTGCCGGAGGAGGAGACGCTGGAGATGGCCCGTTTCCTGGTGCGCCGGCTCCTGGGCTCGCCGCAAGGGAGAGAGGAGGGAGGCGAATGAAACGCAGTCTCATCCTTGTGCCCAGCGTGGCGGCGGCCCGGGCGCAGCAGCGGCAGGCGGAGGAGGGTCTGGCGGCGGAGAAGGGGGCCCGCGGGCCGCGCGGCGCGCTGAACGGCTGGGCCACGCAGTACCAGAAGCCGACGGTGGTGGGCCCCATCCACGGCTTCTCCCCGGGCCAGTTTCCGGACTTCGACCGCACGGTCCTCCAGGGGCAGTTTTCCACCAGCTACACCCTCTGGGACGGCGGCGCCACGGGCGCCCGCATCGCGGCGGCGGGCTCGCAGGTCGGCGGCGCCGAGGCGGCGCTGGGAGCGGCCGAGCAGGATCTGGCCGCACGGGTGGCCGCGGCCTATCTCACGGCCCTCGGCAAGGCGCGGACCCTGGCGGCGCACGACCAGCGGCTGGCGGCGCTGGAGGCCGAGCTGGCCCGCGCCCGGCGATTGCTCGACGCCGGCAAGGCCCCGCAGGTGGAGGTGATCCGCGCCGAGGCCAACCTCGCCGGCGCCCGCTCGCAGCGGGTGAGCCTGGCGGCGGCGCTCGACAACGCCGAGCGGGATCTGGCCCGCCTGCTGGACGCCCCCGTGGAGGAGACCCGCGCCCCCCGCCTGGCGCCGGAGCGCCTCAAAGATCCGGCGCCGCCGGACCGGGAAGCGCTGGCGAAGGCGGCCATCGAGCGGAGCCCGGCGGTGGCGCAGGCCCGCGTCCAGCTCGCCATGGCCGAGGCCAACGTCACTTTGGCTGTAAGTGCCCTGCGGCCGGAGCTGCGCGCGGTGGCCAATCTGAACGACTGGGCGTCGTCCAAGGGGAACGCCGACACCGAGTGGAACGCCGGCCTCCAGGTCACCGTGCCGCTGTTCGACGGCGGCACCGTCCGCCGGCGGATCGCCCAGGCCCAGGCCGGCCGCGCCGCCGCCGCCGAGCAGGTGCGGCTGGCCGACGCGCAGGTGCGGGAGGCGATCGACCGCGCCGCCGCCGCGGCTGAGGAGGCGCAGGCGCGGATCGAGAGCCTGGCCCGGGCGGCGGACCGCTACGCCGAGGTGGCCCGCGTCCAGAAGCTGCTGCTCGACAACGGCGCCGGCACCCAGACCGACTATCTCGCCGCCGAGGCCGATCTGCTCACCGCCCGCGCCAGCCTGGCCGAGGGGGAGCAGGCGGTGGTGCTCACCCGCGTGGATCTGGCCCGCGCCGCCGGCCGGCTCACCCTCGACTGGCTGAATGCCAATCTGGAGACCCCACCCCTGGAGACCCGACCATGAGCCCGAAGAAGCGCCTGATTCCCATCGCC
>QHVW01000849.1 GCA_003223675.1 Acidobacteriota bacterium | reverse complement strand
GTGGAGTCGTCGAGCACCTGGATCTCCAGCCGGCCGGCCGGGTAGTCGAGCCGGCAGACGGCGTCGATCAGCCGCTCGGCCACGTACATCTCGTTGTAGAGTGGAAGCTGCACCGTGACCACGGGCCAGGTCTGGGGATCGTCCGGCAGCGGCGGCGGGGGCTGCACCGCGCGGCGCCCTCCGGTGCGCAGGTAAATGAAGACCAGCATCAACCGGTGCAGGCCGAAGAACGACAGCACCACCAGGACGGAGTAATAGAGTGCCAGCAGGACCGGCGCCCACGGGAAGCTCATCGTCAGTGCCCGGCCGCCGCCGGCTGGCGCCGGCCGCCCTCGCGTGGCCGCTGGTGGCGGCGAATCTCGGTTTGTTGCTCGTCTTCGATCTGGCTCGTCATATGGCTTTGACGCTGGCCCTTCTCGGGGCGGCGTTCCTCGGGCTCCTGTTTGTGGCGTCGCGGCTCGAGGCCGCACCGGTTCCCGCGGGGGGGGCGATCATCCTGGGAGCCCTGCTGGTGCGGCTCCCGCTCCTGCCGCTCCCGCCCACTCTATCCGACGACGTGCTGCGTTATCTCTGGGATGGGAAGGTGGCGGCGGCCGGGATGAATCCCTACGCGCTCGCACCGGAGGCCGAAAAGCTCACCCCCCTCCGCGACGAGATCTGGCGAAATCTACCTCATAAAGAGGTCCCCACCGTCTATCCACCTCTCTCGCTCGCGGCCTTCAGTATAGCGATTCGGCTGCCGTTTCCGATGCCTGCCTGGAAGCTGATGGCCACGGGAGCCGATCTGGCGGCCTGCTGGCTGCTCGTCCTGACCGCTCTCCGGCTCGGTCTGCCGGCCGGCCGGACCGCCTGGTACGCGTGGAATCCCCTTGTGGCTCTTGAGGTTGCGGGCATGGGGCACGTCGACGCTCTGGGGGTCGCGGCGGTGGTGGCCGCCGTTCTCCTCCTGCTTCCGCGCTCCCGCCCCCTGGCGGCCGGAACGGCGGCGGCGGCCGGCATCCTGGCCAAGCTGGTCCCGCTGGCGGCCCTGCCGATGTGGGCGCGGCAGAGCGGCCGGCCCGGCCGGTTCCTCGCCGCGGCCCTGGGACTGACCGCCGTGGCGGCGCTGCCGGTGGTGGCGGCCACGGGCGGAATTCCGCCGGGGCTGGTCACCTACGGCGTCTCCTGGGAGTTCAACGGTCCCCTCTTCGAGCCCCTCTGGCGGCTGCTGGACGCGATCCACGCCGCGCCGGCCCTGGCCCGCGGGCTCGACCATCTCAAGACCCTGACCGGGATCTACCACGGATTGAACCCGCTCTATCCTTATCTCTACCCGCAATTCCTGGCCAAGCTCCTCCTCGCCGCCGGGATGGCCGCCGCGGTCGTCCTCTCCCTGCGGGAGCGGGACCCGGTGGCCGGGACGGGCCGGCTCTTCGGCCGCCTGCTGCTCTGCTCGGCCACGGTCTACCCCTGGTATCTCCTCTGGGTGCTCCCCTGGGCGGCGCTGCGGCGGGACGTGGCCTGGCTGGCGCTGTCGGGGCTGATTCTGCTGTCGTATCTGCCTCAGCTTGCGGGGGTTGCGCTGTGGCCGTGGGTGTATCTGGGGATTTGGGGGCCGTTTTTTGGGATGCTGTGGTGGCGGCGCCGTTATGAGCGCCCCTTCGGGGCGGGCCCTCACTCCCATCCCTCCACCCACCCTGCCGGGGAGAGAGGGGCTTTAAGACACTCTTCGGCTAACTTTCTCCCTCTTCTCCCCGGCAGGGTGGGTGGAGGGATGGGAGAAGAGGGCCGGGGTGATGAGGGCCAACCTGCCGGGAGCGTCGACGGTCCGGACGGAGGCCCCACCTGATGCCCACCTACCGTCTCACCCTCTCCTACCGCGGCGCCGCCTACGCCGGCTGGCAGCGGCAGGAGAACGCCGTCGCCGTCCAGCAGGTGGTGGAGGAAGCTCTGGAGCGCCTGCTGGAGCAGCCCGTCCGTATCTTCGGCGCCAGCCGCACGGACGCCGGGGTCCACGCCCGCGCCCAGGCGGCCTCTCTGGAGCTGGCGCGGGACTTCCCGCCGCGCGGGCTCGTCCACGGCACCAACCGCTTTCTCCCCGAGGACGTGCGGGTGCTGGCCGCCGTTGCCATGCCGCCGGGGTTCCACGCCCGCAAGCACGCCGCGGGCAAGGAGTACCTCTACCGGCTGAGCCGCGCCGCCGTGATCTCGCCGCTCGACTCCCCGTTCGTGGCGCCGGCGCCGGCCGGGCTCGACCTCGACCGCATAGTCAGAGCGGCGTCCAGCCTGCCAGGACGGCACGATTTCTCCGCCTTCGCGCTCGCCGGGGGCTCGCATGGACAGCCGTTCCGGCGTATCTTCTCCGCGCGTTGGGAGGAGCGGGGAGAGGAGGCGGCCTTCCGGGTGGTGGGGGAGGGGTTCCTGCGCGGCATGGTTCGTGCTTTAGCCGGGACCCTGATCGAAGTCGGGACGGGCAGACGCACCCCGGAGAGCTTCGCCGGGCTGCTCGCCGGACGTCCGCGCGGCGAAGCGGGGCCGACGGCGCCCGCCCACGGCCTCGTGCTGCAACGCGTGCTCTATCCGCCGGAATGGCGGGTGGAAGGCGATCCGGCGATCTCAGAAGCGCATGTGATAGCTTAGGAACCCTGAATCATGGCAGAGCTCTCCAAACTCGCCGACCCGGGCTCACCCGAAGAAATGCTGGTGCGGCGCCTCGATCTGGATCGGCTGCCGCGCCACGTGGCCATCATCATGGACGGCAACGGCCGCTGGGCCAAGGCACGGGGCCTGCCGCGCGTCGAGGGGCACCGGGCCGGCGTCGCCTCGGTGCGCGAGGTGGTGGAGACCTCCGCCCGCCTCGGCCTCCAGGCCCTCACCCTCTACGCCTTCTCGGTGGAGAACTGGAAGCGCCCCCGCTTCGAGGTGTGGACCCTGATGAACCTCCTCAAGGAGTACGTCCGCAAGGAGCGCCAGGGGCTGGTGGACAACGACATCCGCTTCAACGTGCTCGGCCGCTGGCGCGAGCTCGACCCCTCGGTGGTGCGCGAGCTGGAGGCCACCCTGGAGGCGACCAGCGGCTGCCGCGGCATGAGCTTCAACATCGCCCTCAACTACTCGGGACGCTGCGAGATCGTGGATGCCTGCCGCAGCATTGTCGCCGACTGGGCGGCCGGCAAGCGGGCCGACATCGACGAGGAGACGATCGGCCGCTACCTCTACACCTCCGGCCAGCCCGATCCCGACCTGATGATCCGCACCTCGGGCGAGCTGCGCGTCTCCAACTTCCTGCTCTGGCAGATCGCCTACTCCGAGATCTGGGTGACGCAGACCCTCTGGCCCGACTTCCGGCGCCGCGATCTCTACGAGGCGATCCTCGACTATCAGCGCCGGGAGCGCCGTTACGGCGGCGTCGTCCAGCCCGAGGAGGCGGACGTCTTCGCCTCGGGCCGGCTCCAGGGTTGAGCCCCGTCCGGCACCCGCATGCAACGCCTCCTGACCTCCGCCATCGGCGTCCCGCTCGTCCTGGCGGCGGTCTTCCTGCTCCAGGGGTGGTGGTTCTTCGCGGTGATCGCCCTCATCGTCGAGGGGGCGGTGTGGGAATTCGCGACCATCCTCCACGTCCGCGCCCCCAACGCGCCGCTGCGGCTGCTGCTCCTGCTCTCGCCGCTCGCCGCCTGGGGCCTGAGCCTCGCCTTCACCGATCCGATCGCCGTCGGGACGCTGCGCTACCTGCTCTTCGCCGCCGTCCTGGCGCTCTCGGTCGGCCTCGGCACGCTGCTCCTCTTCAGCCGCACGCCGCTGGAGGAGACCCTGCCGGCGCTGGGGGCCTTCGCCTTCGGCATCCCCTACTTCGCCGCCGCCACCTCCAGCATCCACCTGCTGCAGCGGGCCGATCCCTGGCTGGTGTTCCTGCTGATGGCGATCGTCTGGCTGGGGGACACGGCGGCCTACTACGTGGGATCGCGCGTCGGCCGCCACAAGATGGCGCCGGTGATCAGCCCCAAGAAGAGCTGGGAGGGCGCCGCGGCCAGCTTCGTGGTGGCGGTGGCCGCCGCGGCGGTCTGGGACGTCTGGCGGCGGGGCGGCCTCGAGCCGGGGGTGATGGCCGCCGCCGCCGGCACCGCGGTGGCGGCGCAGATCGGCGACCTGGTGGAATCGATGATCAAGCGGGGCTCCGGGGTGAAGGACTCCGGGAGCATCCTCCCCGGCCACGGCGGCGTGCTCGACCGCATGGACGCCATGCTCTTCGCCGCCCCCGTGCTGCTGCTCGGCCTCTGGCTCGCCGGGGTGAGCGCGCCGGGGAGATGAGCCGCCCCTCACCTCCCCGGCCCTCCTCTCCCAGCCCTCCACCCGCCCTTCCGGGGAGAGGAGGGAGAAAGACAACAGATTCTCTTGAAAGCCCCTTCTCTCCCCGGCAGGGGTG